>JBLHWU010000321.1:0-5725 GCA_047629355.1 Saprospiraceae bacterium
TCGACATCTTCAAAGTTGTAGTAGGACGAGTCGCTATTTGATTTATCACATCATATTGCATATTTGTCATTACTAATGGCTTTGGAATAGAGAGCTTTCTTCTCATGGTAAGTTTTTATGGCAAAGAACGTGTTTTTTTATGAATTTTTTATGAGGCGTTGCACTAGTGTTATTTTTTAAAAGTAATTTTAGCTAAATATTGCGTGTCAAGCAATATTTAGCTAATGATTTTAAAAATAAATTTATCTAAGTAAAAACGATTTAATAAGTTGGACCATAATGCGCCGTAATTTTTTCTTCTAAAGAATTCAAAAAATCGTTGCATAGCCTTCGTTACGGAACTATTTTTTGTGTTTTTTAGAAGGGAAAAGGACAAGCATAATGGCCCAAGTTATTGAATCGTTTTTACTAATCCTTCAACTTAATCACTCTTCCCGGCGTATACCGCGCCCCTTCCTTCACCAACCTATCTTCCAACGCTTTAACTGCTCCATTCTGTAAAGTCTGCACCCGTGCCACTAAAGGCTTCAACCCCTCACTCGCTAACCGATACGCTTTCTCAAACGTCCCCGTCGGCGTAGAAGTCGAACCAAACATCTCAAACCCAGCCGCAAAAACCCGGTTAGTAATCGAATATTTATCTCCTTTATCGAGTTTGCCTGCATACGGGTCGCCGTACATTTCGCGTTGGATAGCATCTAATTCATCTTGGATGTTATCGACCTCCATCATCAATTCAGCGGTCGGAGAAGACATATCATAAATGGCTTTTTTGATATGCTTTAACTTATCTTCAATATCCTCCATCTGACTACCTACAGCGGAGAAATTACCTTGTAATGCACCCATTTTTTGCTGGAAAGTGGTCAATGCAGCACGGTCTTTCGCCGCTAGCGTCACACCGTTGAGCGCGTTGAGTTGGAAAGGTGTAGCTGCTACCAATTCCGTCATTTGTCCAGCCTCATTGCGGTCAAGACTGACCGTATATTCGCCTGGCACAGCCATATAGCCCGTCGCTGGTGGTGGTCCAAAAATATTGTCATACGGCTTGCTGAGACTCACAGGCATGTGGTACGGCAACCGACCGTTCCACACCACACGATTGATGCCGCCATCCGACAAATCCTTCTTGATTTTGCGAATCACATTGCCCGATTGGTCACGGATAGTGAATTGTAAATAAACACCTTTTTCTTCCTTTTCTGCCTTGTATTCCTCGTAAGTAGGGTAGCGAATCGCGCGATTTTCTTTGATGGATTCTTTCTCCATTTTTTGCCGCTTCGCCTTCAAGGAAGTATGCCCATCTTTGACGTGATACGTAAAAGTTACACCGACTGCTGGATTGCTAGCCGACCAATAATTATCGCCTTGAAAACCATTTTGTCGAATCCCTAATGGTAAGCGTTCGTTGTATTGCAAACCATTTTTGATTGGAAAAATAGTCGCCGCTTTCGCCAATTCCTCTTGATTGGTTTTCCGCAAAGGAGAATAATCATCCATTACATAAAAACCTCGTCCGAAGGTTCCCAAAACCAAATCATTTTCTCGTTTTTGAATGTCAATATCCCGCACCGCAACTGTTGGCAAACCTGTGCTTAGTTTTTTCCAATAGCCGCCACCATCATTGGTGAAAAAGCAGCTAAATTCTGTACCAACAAACAATAGATTTTTATTCACATGGTCTTCTGCAATCGCATAAGAAGATCCACGTTCTGGCATATTATTAGTTACATTCGACCACGTTTGACCTTTGTCATTACTCTTTAAAACATAAGGCTTGAAGTCACCATTTTTATGATTATTAAAACAAGCATACACTACGTTTTCATCATGCTGCGATGCCAAAACCATATTCACATAAGTACGACTTGGTACCCCCGAAAATCTACTTACTTTAGACCAAGATTCCCCGCCATTTTCAGAGATTTGAATCAAGCCATCATCCGTTCCAACGTACAATAAATCTTTGTTCTTCGGACTTTCCGAAAAGGCAACAATTGTCCCATAAGGCGAAGTCGAACGGTTTTTCGCAACCGCATCCATGCTTTGCACGCGACCCATTACGTCAAGCGTATTTCTATCAATTTGTTGCGTCAAATCAGGGGAAATCGTTGTCCAATTATTCCCTCGGTCATCGCTACGAAATAACTTATTAGCAGCGTAATAAATTCGACCTTTTACATGCGTAGAAGTCATCAAGGGCGCATCCCAATTCCAACGGAAGCCGTTTTCGCCAGCGGCAGGTTTAGGTTGAATACCTGTGGTTTCACCGCTTGCTTTGTCATAGCGGGTCAAACCACCATATTGATATTGCGCATACACAATGTCCTGATTGTCAGGGTCAACCGCGCTTTCAAAACCATCGCCACCTTGTGTTACAAACCAATCCGCGTTGGTAATTCCATTGCCACTTCGAGTCCGTGATGGTCCGCCCATGCTGAAATTATCCTGCGTTCCACCATAGATATTGTAAAACGGTTCGGTATTATCCGTCACTACTTTATAAAACTGCGTAACAGGTAAGTTGTCTTTAAAGTCCCAAGAATCTGCACCATCAAAAGTCTCATAAATTCCACCGTCACAACCCGCTAACATATAGTCAGGTTGGTTCGGGTCAATGTACAAAACGTGGTTATCGACATGCTTATATCGTTCATTGACTTGCTGAAAAGATTTACCACCGTCCTTCGTCACTTGCATCCACGTATCCATCGAATACACGATATCTGGATTGGTTGGGTGGCAATAAATTTCTTGGTAATAGTTACCGGAAGTGCTATGCCTACTTCGTTTTTCCCAGCTCGATCCTCGGTTGGTCGAACGGAAAAATCCGCCTCCTTTCGTTGCTTCCACAATCGCATAAATGTATTCTGGGTTAACTGGAGAAATTGCCAAAGCTATCCGTCCCAAGTCGCCGCCTGGCAAACCTGTGCTTGTTTTCTTCCAAGTCTTACCACCATCTGTTGATTTGTGAATTGCGCTACCTGCACCGCCACCAACATAGGTGAATACCCGTCGTCGTCGCTGAAAAGTAGCAGCATACAACACCTCTGGATTGCGTGGGTCCATTACGACATCGTTGACGCCCGTGTGTTCATCGATTGTCAAGACTGCTTCCCAATTGTCGCCGCCATCCGTCGTTTTGTACAAACCACGGTCGCCACCAGCACTCCATAACGGACCAATAGCTGCTACATAGACGGTATTTTCTTCCTCTGGATGTACCAAAATTTTACCGATATGTTCAGAGTTTTTCAAACCTTTGTGTTCAAAGGATACGCCGCCATCTGCTGACTTGTAAATGCCATCACCGTAGCCTACAGAACGCTGATTGTTGTTTTCCCCTGTACCGACCCAAACAACATTTGGATTGGAAGGCGCAAGCGTTACGACCCCGATAGAGTACGAGCCGTAGCTATCAAAAATAGGTTGGTAAGTTGTGCCTGCATTCTTGGTTTCCCAAACGCCACCCGCTGCAGTTGCGACGTAATAATGCGCTCGATTGTCAGGATGTACCGCAAAATCAGCAATCCGTCCAGAAGTGAAAGCTGGGCCGACACCACGCCATTTTAAGCCAACAAACCCGACCGTGTCGAGGTAGTGTTTTGGTTGGTCTTCTGATTTTTCAGTTTTGTCTTTTTTCTTCTTTTGTGCGAAGATTGTGGTGGTACTCGCGAAGGTTAGGGCGAGAAGTAAAAGTATTGTTCTTTTCATTGAAATAGTTGTTGTTTTTTAATGGGGTGAATTTAGGGAAAAATTACGGATTTTACAGAGGCATATCTTTGTGGTTGTCTAATGTATGGCAAAAATGAAAAAATTAGTTAATTTTTTCATATAGAATATTGTGTTTCACAACCACAAAATTACATCCCTACGGCATTTGAGAAAATGGTATCTTTAGGCAAAATTTAATTTATCTCAAAAAGAATATTTATGAAAAATGGAATCCTCTTCCTCGTCTTTTGTTGTTTATTTGCCTGTAAAAATGAGCCACGCGCTACGACTGAAGTAATGTCAACCAAAATATTAGAACTGGAAGAAATGACCATTCAAAAACTTCAAAAAGGCTATCAATCTGGAGATTGGACGGTGGAAGATGTTGTACAAGCTTATTTGGAACGTATTGAAAAATTGGATAAAAATGGACCCAAAGTTAATTCCGTAATTGAATTGAATCCCGATGCATTATCGATTGCTCGTCAGTTGGATGAAAATGCAAAAGCAGGAAAAAATAAGGGTCAAATGTATGGAATTCCAGTGCTTTTAAAAGATAATATTGATACGCATGACCAAATGCAAACGACTGCAGGCTCGCGTGCATTATTGGGTTCTAAGCCTTTGCAAGATAGTTGGGTAGCGAAGCAGTTGCGGGCATCTGGTGCAGTTATTTTGGGCAAAACGAACCTGAGTGAATGGGCAAACTTTCGGGGCAATCAATCTTCCAGTGGTTGGAGTGGAGTAGGTGGGCAGACCAATAACCCTTATGTGTTGGATGCCAATCCGTGTGGGTCTTCGGCGGGGTCTGGAGCTGCTGTTTCTGCCAATTTTTGTGTGGTAGCGATTGGGACGGAGACAAATGGTTCTATCGTTTGTCCTTCGACGACCAACGGAATTGTGGGAATAAAGCCAACGGTCGGATTGGCGAGTCGGGCAGGGATCGTCCCGATTTCCTTTACGCAAGATACGCCTGGACCGATGGCGCGGACGGTTTGGGATGCCGCAGTTTGTTTGGGGGCGTTGACAGGCGTGGATAGTTCGGATAGTAAAACTTTGGCAAGCGAAGGAAAAACATACACGGATTACACGCAATTCTTAAAAAAAGACCAATTGAAAGGTAAGAAAGTTGGGCTGTTTACTTCGTATAAAGAAAAGCATGCGGGGGTTGATTCCTTGATGCAAAATGCGATTGATTATCTGAAAAAGGAAGGCGTAGAAATCATTGAAATTGAGGAAATTGCAGCCACTCCCGTCTATGAAGAATCCTTCAACGTCATGCTCTATGAATTTAAAAATGGCTTGAATGAATACTTTGCTTCTTTGGGGGAGCATGCGCCGATAAAATCATTGGCTGCACTCATCGAATTCAATAAACAAGACAGCATTGAACTGATGCATTTTGGTCAAGAATTACTGATTTCTGCTGAAGAAAAGGGCGACTTATCCGAAAAAGCCTATCTGAATGCATTGGAAACTATGCGAAAAAATATGCAAGATGATGGCATTGACCGCGTTATGAAAACCTACCAATTAGACGCTTTTATTGCACCAACGGGCGGCCCTGCGTGGAAAACAGACCATGAAAATGGCGATAAATTTACGCTTGGTAGTTCTTCTCCTGCTGCAATTTCGGGCTATCCGAATATCACGGTACCGATGGGCTTTGTGGGGGAGTTGCCAGTTGGGATTTCGTTTTTTGGAGGGGCGTGGAGTGAGCCTGTTTTGCTGGAAATTGCGTATGGATTTGAGCAGTGGACGAAGGCAAGGCGTGCACCGAAGTTTTTAGGGAATTAACTTGAATAGCTATTAATAATATCTTCGCCAAATGATGAATGTTGAATTATAAATGATGAATAATTAAAAATAGAGTTATGTATTTATTTAGTAATCATATAAACAATAATTCGTGGTGAATTTTAAAGTAATTCATCGAGAGAAAAACTTTTAAAATTAACCATTTAATTATAACTAGCTGTTTTACAGTGGATTAAGGAGGCTTTTTAAATTT
>JBLHWU010000322.1:0-5719 GCA_047629355.1 Saprospiraceae bacterium
CCTTTTCCCTTCTAAAAAACACAAAAAATAGTTCCGTAACGAAGGCTATGCAACGATTTTTTGAATTCTTTAGAAGAAAAAATTACGGCGCATTATGGTCCAACTTATTAAATCGTTTTTACTTATACCAAAGAGAAAAATTGTAATCACTTCTTCATCTGTAAATTTAGGGCTATAATTATTGCTCATCCTTTGGTAATGAAGAGCTAAATCTGTATCATAGCAGTCGCAGATGTGAAAGTAGATTTCGATAAGTTTATCGATATTTCTCATATATTCTATTTTTTTGGGTTCGTACCTTTAAAATAGAAAAAACTACTTTTCTCATCTGTTTTATATATAACAGAAACTTGTATATTTATTTTATCAATAATAATAATAATAAAGTAAATTATTATGTGTGTAAGTCGTTGAATAACTTATATACACATATTTACTAATTATTTAATTGGCAACATGACAAAAGATAACTAACTGATAATCAATATGTTTCAACTTTTAGTTGGCATTGTTAAGATAACAGACTCAATATTTTTGTCTATCACAACTGCTGCTTCAAAAATGCCGTCTGTATTAATCATCCCAGAAGTCAATGCAATCAACTCCTCGCCTTTTTGTAAGTTTAGCTTGACAGGTACATTAGTCATCGCGTTTCCTTGGTTGTCTACCGCCGAAATTTTAAAAGAAACTTCTTCTGTCGTAGCGAAATCGAAGTCTACTGGAATGTTTAAGTCTACTAAATTCCACGGTTGATTCGTTGTAATTTCGTTCTCCGCAGGAATGTCAATTGGGTTACAGGCCATCACAAACAAGCCTATGCATGATAAAAATAGATTTTTCATTAATATGAAATTTAAGAGTTAGTTTTTTCTGTATACTAAGTACTTGGGCATAAGTAATCGAAGAATCAAAGAATCAAAGAAGTAAGATTTTTTCGTTAGTTTTCTCTAAAAAAATCTTAGACAATCCCTTTAAGAAGGTACCACTAAATAATCGACACTTTTCGACAGGACTATTTTCCATTTAAAAAACTTAAAAATGCCTTCAACAGAAGGACTATTAAAGGATTTTTTAAATTTCTTAAACAAAAAATATCGGCTGTCAAAAGTGTCGATTATTTAAGGTCACCTACTTATTAAAGTATTTTTTAGCGGAAAATAACGGAAAAAGATACTGCTTAGCGGTTCGATTAATCGTGTCCAGATACTTAAGTTCCTAGGTATTTTACGTATTTTTTTTTTAAACATTTTCCTGCTGAAAAGCAGCCATTGGTGTTTTAAATAAAATAGTTAAATCCATCAAAAAAGAACCTTGAGTAGCATATTGTACATCCAATAATTT
The DNA here is from genome assembly GCA_047629355.1 of Saprospiraceae bacterium. Taxonomy (GTDB): domain Bacteria; phylum Bacteroidota; class Bacteroidia; order Chitinophagales; family Saprospiraceae; genus CAYUNA01. Next base: position 1,342 of record JBLHWU010000322.1, read on the forward strand.
TCTATTTTCCGGTGAAACATCCGCTCGCCCTCGGTCCGTCACTTGCCATAGCCCAGTAAGACCCGCTGGTGCATTGAATCTTTCGATATATTCATCAGTCGTTAATTTCGTCGCCTCATAAATAGGCAGAGGACGGTTGCCCACAAAAGACATATCTCCTTTTAAAATATTAAGCAATTGAGGCAATTCGTCGATGCTGGTATTTCTAATAAATTGACCAACTTTCGTAATTCGCGGGTCATCTTTAATTTTAATAAAAGCATTGGCTTCTGCTGCTGTTGTTGCTTTATTCCAATCTTCCTCACTTACCAAACCCTCATCACCAATCAAAAAATCTTCCTGAAATATGCTTTCTTCATTCACTTCTTGAAAGTTGATTGTCTTTGCCGTTTTCCCATATTGATTTTGATCTTTGACCGTTGACAACATAGCATCTGCATTGACATACATTGACCGAAACTTATAGAAGTCAAATATTTGATAAAATCGCCCTACCCGCTTTGATTTATAAAAAACAGGACCCGGATTTTCTATTTTAATCGCAATCGCAACTAAGCCTAAAAATGGACTTAATAAAAGCAATGCCAATAAGGAAAATACGATATCAAAACAACGTTTTATGATAAAGTATTTTGGAAGATTAAAGTTGAATTTATGATTATTGAAAGTCATATTTTTTATTTTAAAAAATTTCGTGTTTCTAGCTAGTCATTCAAGTAAAAGAATTCAAATTTTAATTAGCAAATAGTAATGTTCGCACATTTGGAAACAACTCTTTTTTAGTAATTGAATTTTCTTGCTTAGATGTGCCGATTGATTTTTTAATTCTAATTGCCAATTCTTTTGGAATAAACGGTTTAACAATAAAATCTGCCGCTCCAATTTCTAAAGCATCTAACCGAACATTTTGGTCTTTCGTACCAGACATCGCAATAATTGGAGTCGCCCGATAGATGGTGTTTTGAAATTGTTTGATAAAGTTAATGCCACTACCATCTGGTAAATTAATGTCTACTATAACAGCATCAAATGACAATTCGGTTGACAATAGGTTGTGAGCTATAAGCTGTGTCTCCGCCAATACTACGTCATACTCTTTCTTTAAGTAGCTTTTTAAAAACCTTTGCATCATTTTGCAATCCTCTATAATTAATAGTCTTTTTTTCATTACTCAGATTTTTTTATTATTCAAAATATTTTTTTTAGAGGAGCTAAATTTTATAATTGATGATGCAAATGTACCAGCAAGGTTTGTTTCACTTATTGCTTTTTCTGATTTTGGTAAGAATTCTCCAGTTTTTGGTAAAAAAAAAAACCTTTTCCAAAAAACGAAGAAAACTGACCAAAAAACGAAAAATAGCGGCTGAGACATTTCTATTACCTCATCTTTGCACTATAAAAAAAAATCATGCAACAGTTAGCAAATCAAACGGGGGCAGCAATATTGAATCAACCATTAGCGAAAGCAGTTTTGGTTATCGTTACCTTATTAGTAGGATTGGTTTTTGCAAAATTTGGCTTAGTAGGTGGATTGGTTTTAGTAGGCTTTCCTTCCGTTGTTGTGTTTTTGTTTTTGTTCTTCAAAAATCCAGAATGGGGAATCATTGCTGCATTTATCATGGGCTTTTTCACCAGTGGAATCCTTCGATATATAAGTGCTCCATTAGGATTGTTGATTGATATTTTTCTGGTTTTGTGTTGGTTGGTTTTACTCTTAAAAAAAGGAGAGAACAAATGGAAGCCTATTCAAAACGATTTAATGTTGATTAGCTTAATTTGGTTTGCTTATGTTATTTTTGAATTAGTCAATCCAGAAATGGTCAGTGCAACGGCCTGGTTTTATTCGATGCGTGCTACTGGTTTTTATCAAATCCTAACTTTCGGCTTAATTTTCATGCTATGTCGTCACCCAAAATACTTAGACATCTTTATTAAATGGTTAGTCATTTTTTCCATTTTAGGAACGATTTGGGGACTCAAACAAATGTTAATTGGCACAGACGCTGCCGAAAACGCATGGCTTCATGCAGGGATGAATGCTAAAACGCACATTTTGCACGGTGTTTTACGCATCTTTTCTTTTTATAGCGATGCCGGACAATTTGGAGCATCCCAAGCAATGGTTTCTTTAATCTGTGGCATTTTATTTATCAGCCCGATTGGAAACAAAAAACGGATTTTCTTTGGCATCGGTTTTTTATTCACTTTCATCGGTTTTGGAATTTCAGGAACAAGAGGCGCCTTGGCAGTTCCTGGTATTGGTGCCATTATATATTTATTGGTTAGTCGAAATTTCAAATTACTAAGTATCGGAATGATTTTCGTTATTGGAATGTTCGTCTTTCTAAAATTCACTTTTGCACTTCAACACGTAGAACAAGTACGCCGAATAAGATCAGCATTAGACCCAAACGACCCGTCGCTTCAGGTTCGATTGCAAAACCAAATCACCTTTGGTAATTATCTCCGGTCTCGTCCATTTGGTGGAGGTGTTGGCTCAGTTGGTTACTGGGGCTACCGTTTTAGTCCACATACATTACTGGCGAATACCGCAACAGATAGCTACTTTGTAAAAATATGGGCAGAGACTGGAATCGTCGGAATTTCCTTACATTTTATAATGTTTGGCTACATGATTGGCAAAGGCAGTATGATTGTCTGGCATCTGCGGCACCCAGCACTCAAAGCAAAAATAGCCGCCTTGCTTGCTGGACTTTGCGGTATTTTGATGGCGAGTTATGGCAATCAAGTTTTTTGCCAAATGCCTACTGCCATTGTCTGTCAAATCGCAATTCCTTTTATTTTTTTAGGACCTCATTTTGAGGAAATACTGTTAAAAGAAGAAAATAAAACTGATATTTCATCTTAAATCTATCTAACTCCCTAAGGAATGAGAAATAATAATTCTCATTCCTACCCTCCTTTAATCAATTTAAATTTATCACTAACTGCTACTGAATTACCTCAATAGCGTAATACCTATAACATGTTTTTAATTAAAGTAATTTCCATTTTAACCATGATTTATTTCGCTTGGGCAGTGGCATATCAGTTGATTTTTGCAGCTGCATCTAAATTAAAAAGTATTAAAAGCAATCCAGAAACACTTGAAAAAAACTCAAATACAAAAGACCGTTCTTTCGCAGTTATCATTCCTGCATACAAAGAAGATGCAGTGATTTTGGAAACAGCACGGGAGGCATTGAATCAAGAATACGATCAAGATTTATTCGAAGTTTTTGTTTTGGCAGACCAGTTGCGACCTACAACAATGGCTGCGTTGGCTGCTATGCCGATACAATTAATTGACATCCAATTAGAGAAGAGTTCGAAAGCCAAAGCACTTAATTTTTTATTGGGTCAATTGCCCAATGATGCGTACGATGCAACCGTGATTTTGGATGGAGACAATATTATGCAATCCGATTTTTTACAAATCATGAATCGCAATTTTCAAAATGGTGCACAAGCGGTGCAAGGATGTCGGGCTGCAAAAAACGAAGATACTGCAATGGCAATTTTAGATGGTGCAAGTGAGGCAGCCAACAATAACATTTTAGGACAAGGACCAAATGTTCTAGGGTTATCCGGTCGATTGGCGGGTTCCGGAATGGCATTTGAATTTGGATTGTTTAAAGAAGTGATGAAGGAGATTGATGCGATTAGCGGTTTTGATAAAGAATTGGAATTACGATTGACCCAACGAGGCGTATTTTTACATTATGATGCGACGGCAGTGATTTTGGATGAAAAAGTAAAAAGCACTAAAAACTATACCACTCAAAGAGGCCGTTGGTTAGCTGCACAATACCAACATTTTTCAGCATTCATCGGCTTAGCAATTAAGGATTTATTCCGACATGGCAATTATGATTTTTTCAATAAAGTAATTCAAATGGCTTTACCTCCACGGTTATTATTGCCTGTATTTTTAGGTATGATGACCGTTGTGAATCTCGTATTCTCTATGAATCCATTATTTTGGGGAGCGTTGTTTGTTATGAATTTGGTGACTTACTTATTCGCATTACCAGTATCTTTTTGGACAAAGAAAAATTTGGAAGCGTTTGCTGCTTTGCCGAAAATTTTGATGGCGACTTTTCGTTCATTGTTGTTGATGAAAGAGGCGCGGAAACGTTTTTTACATACAGCGCATGGGGCTTAATTTAAATTTCTTTGAATTTGAGAAGTGAGACAATTCTAAAACTTTAGAGCTTCCTTAATATTTCAACCCTACAGCCTTCGGCTGCGGGGTTGAAATATTAAGGAACAAAAAACGCAAATTTGGATTGCGGTATGCTCCTATTTAATTGTTACAATTCTCAAAAAACAACCTCAATCAGCCTTTAGTCGCTACAATATATTACAGATTTTGAGT
>JBLHWU010000323.1:0-5645 GCA_047629355.1 Saprospiraceae bacterium
GCGCAGCAGTATCAAATTAGTGTGACGATTCGGAATCAGAAAATGATGCAATGCCTCGTCAACGGACAGTATAATTTGACGACGAATGTGGAAAATTTATTGAAGAATATCTCGTCGATTTATAGAGAGGAAGTGACGAAGTTGGGAGAGAATAATTTTGAAATTACGGGTGGAAGTTGCCAGTAGAATTGATTTTTTTAACGCGTAATTTTATTGGAATGAATTCCAATTTTTCTTTACTAAATAGTACAGAAATTAACGTATAAGACAAGCAAGCAGGTTTATTTAAAAATATGATAAAACAATCCCTACTTTTTTTATTGCTCGGCCTCTCTCTGCATTTTCACAAAATGTGTTAGACCAATCCATCAATTCTAATTGTGAAAATAAATCCCTTTCCGAAGCTCTTTTTGCGCTAAGCGAAACCTCCAATATCAACATTACTTTCTCTCCAAAATTATTTTCTAAAAGTAAAAAAATCGACTTTACTGCCTACAAAGAACCTTTGCGCAACGTTTTAAATCGCTTTTTTGAAAATAGGGAAGTCGGTTATAGATTATCGAACGGTGGCATTATTTTATTTAAAAAACCGACCCCAAATTTCATCATCAATGGGTATTTGACGGATACCAAAACAGGCGAACGGCTCGTTGGTGCCAACATTTTTGAGCTCAATAATTTAGTCGGCGGTGCAAGCAATACCTATGGTTTTTATAGTCAACAATTCAAAAAAGGTCATTTACGTTTACAAATTTCTTACCTCGGCTACCAGACTAAAGTTATTGAACTCAATCTCAACAAACCACAAAAATTAGACATCGCCCTAGAACCTTCTTTGACACTAAAATAAATTGTCGTCGTTTCCAAAAAAGATAATACTTTAATTCAGTCAAACGGCAACGCGACGACACTGCCTTTAGAGTGGTTATCACACCTACCAAGTGCAGCGGGTGAGCCAGATTTAATGCGTTATTTACAACTATTGCCTGGTGTACAAAGTGGCGGTGATGGCTTTGGAGGATTGCATGTACGCGGAGGCAATAGCGACCAAAATTTGATTTTATTGGACGATGTTCCCGTTTATAATCCATCCCATACTTTCCGCTTGTTTTCGATTTTTAACCCTGATTTGGCGAAGAGTGTGAAATTTTACAAAAGTGGATTCCCAGCGCGATACGATAGTCGAATTTCTTCGGTTTTGGATGTGCGGACACGGGAAGGAAACACCGAAAACTTTACTCCAAAATTGTCTTTGGGAACAATGGCAAATCGAGCAATTTCGGAGTTTCCGATTCACGGAGGTCGTGGTGGATTGCTGATAGCGGGGCGGCGGTCGCACATTAATTTATGGTTGCAACCGTTGACCAATCGGCAAAAAAAAAAGAGGATTTGGAAAGGGAGATGAGCTATCTTTTTACGGATTTAAATGTCAAAGCACATTATTCACTGAGTCAAAAAGATAAAACTTACTTGAGCTATTACACGGGAAAAGATGAATTTTCAGACGCTTCCATCACCGTCAACGACTCTACAGAAATTAACGACCCTGACGTTATTAGCACATTTTCTAATGAAGAATATGCCTTGGATTGGGGCAATCAAATCCTCTCTACCCGCTGGAATCGTTTGCATTCTGACAAATTATTTTCCAATACGACCGCGACTTTTAGTGATTTTAAATATACCATTACTCGTATTTCGGAAGCGGAACTTTCGGTTTTGGAAGAGGAACTTTTTGCCTTTCGGGCGCAGAGTTCCTACAGTTCTACGATTTCCGATTTTTCTCTACGAACAGATTTTGATTATTTTATCAATCAAGCGCATCATGTGCGTTTTGGGGCAGCGGCGATTCACCGAAGTTTTAGACCAGGTTTGACAGAAAGTAATTTAGAAGGCGATAAACTGGACAGTATTCCAGATTTTAAAAAAAATAATTTTGAGGAAAACGAAGCGATTAAAACGGGGGAGTTGAGCGTATATGTCGAGGATGAATTTCAAAAAGATAATTGGACGATTAATGGCGGCATTCGGTTGTCAATTTTTTCTCGAAAGGGGAAAACAGATATTGTGCCACAACCACGTTTAGCGGTTAATTATCGGTTCAATAAATATCTCAATTTTCAAGCGACAGCCACTCATACCGCACAATTTCTACACTTATTGACTCGCTCCGATTCTGGGCTACCCAATGACCTTTGGCTACCTTCAGGTTTGAATACGCCTCCTCAAAAATCATGGCAATTTAGTACTAGTTTTTCGGGTAATTTAGATGAATAAAGAAGTTGGAAAGTCGCGGGTTATTTCAAAAAAATGGACAATTTATTTAGAATTAACCGCGAACGTTTTGACGATGCCGTGAGTATTGATATGTTGGAAATTGATGTAAATAACTGAGAGGACTTTGTTGAGAAAGGCGAGGGGAAATCTTATGGAATTGAAGCCTCTTTAGAGCAGCAAAAATGGCGATTAACAGGCTGGATTGGTTACTCTTTTTCTAAAACATATAGAAATTTTCAAGGAAGAGAATTCCCCTATTCTTTCGATAGTCGGCATGGTTTGACCCTAGCGACGACCGTACAAATTAATGATAAATTAGATTTTTCTTTGAATTGGTTATGGCAATCAGGACGCCCACTTTCGACTTCCGATTATGGGGAATAAGAGGTGCCATTTACGAGCATTTTACAAGCCTCCATAACTATTCAAATTGCCGACCGTTTGCCTGCTTATCATCGCTTGGATGTGAGTTTGAATTATCGTTTTAGTAAAAAAAGGTGGCAACATAAAATCAAGGTAGGCTTGTACAATGCGTACAATCAGAAGAATGTATTTTTCGCGTATGATGCGGTGGACTTTTCAACTGGAGAGATAGTTTCAAAGGTCGTTTATGGGTTGCCGATATTGCCGTCGCCGAGTTATTCCGTGAAGTTTTAAAAAGAGACCAAAGGTCAGACCGCTTTGCTGTCAGAAGTCAGATTTGAAACGTATTCTCTCTGACTTCTGACAATGAAATGGTCTGACTTCTGTCCTCTTTTAACTACTTATAATCAATATCGCCAGACCCCGTATTCACGATTGATTTTTTATCAGGACTGCCATCCACTTCAATATCTCCGCTACCAGAATTGACGACAGAAATCTTATCAGAAACATAAATTTCAACGTCTGCACTTCCAGAATTCACAATTTTGGCTTCCTTCGTTTTGAATTCATCCATATCTACATCACCACTGCCAGTGCATGCAATAGATACTTTTTGAGCACTACCTCTCAACTCAATATCGCCACTCCCGCTAACTGCAACTCTAAATTCATCGCAAGTAATATTCCCTTTCCAAGTCACATCGCCGCTTCCGCTGATGCTAATGGCAAACTTTCTAGTATCTATAATGCTTTCTGAGAAAAAATCACCACTTCCAGAAATAGCTAAACCCGTTAAATTTGGTGAACTTACTTTAAATTTCAAGCCTTCTTTACCATACCAGTTGCCACTTTTTCCTTTTTTAGACTTAATTTTCAACGTACTATTTTCGACAGATACATCCAATTTATCAATCAATTCCTTTGAGCCATAAACGCTGACAGCATGCGGTCCTTGCGAGTAAACAACATCCGCAGAATTGCTGATAGAAATAGCGTCAAAGCCATTCAAATTATACGTTTTAGAACCTTGTGCGGTCATTTGAAAACAGACCAATGTGAGTGCAAAAAATAAAATACTTAACTTTTTCATGTTACAAATTTTGATGCTCTTTGTGATTACAATAACGGTAAAAGAATAATTTAACGATTTCTCAAGTGATTCTTTTTCCCTTATTTGGCGAATACATTTAGAGTGTACAAAGAACGGTTAGTTAATTGATTCGATTGACTAGATTAATTCGATTGATTCAATCTTGCGCACAATCGAAATAATCGTGTCAATCAGAATGACACAAAGGTCGAGAATGGGTTGCCTTTGTGCGGTTAATACTCAGTTAACGAGTGGTTAAGAGAAAATTTTCGTGTGGAAAATGTCGTGAATCACTACATTTGCAATTATGAATCGAATCCAAATTCGCTTATTGCTTGCTTCTTCGCTGATAGCCGTATTGTTGCTAATTGCCATTCAATGGTTTTTGGTACAACGAACGTTTGCGTTTGAAAATCAGCAATTTGAAGAGGAGTTGGTGACAGAAGTGGCAGATATTTTAGAACCGTATAATGCGACAGAAGGCAAATTAGATTCCTTATATAAAACGGCACGAACACTGGCAGAGACTTATAAATTGAAAGAAAAATATACGGGACAAGCCTTTATTGATGAAACAGTTTCAACTTTAAAACAAGCCAATATCTTTGGAAATTTTGTCAAAAAAGAATTAACGAATCGCGATAAAAATATTGACTTTAAACATGCGACAATCATCAACTTTTTAGGGCTAAATAAAAATGGGCTGCCGCTAAATACCTTCCTCTTCGATACCATTATGTTGAAACATCAGATTGAAGGTGATTTGACCAATTTAAAAGATGCTTTTCCCGTCCAATCGTTCACGCATTCCGAAAATGACTTTTTAATTGGTATGACCATGTTAGTCGATGTGGATGACCAACAGTCGATTGTTTTAAAACGAATGACAACCGTCTTGCTACTTGCGGGACTTTCGATTTTGGCAGTGATTGGCATTTTTCTATTTACTTTACGAACCTTGATTCGACAAAAACGAGAAGCCGATTTACAAAAGGATTTTATCAATAATATTACACATGAATTTAAAACGCCATTGGCAACGATTAGTCTCGCGAGTAAAAACTTGAAGAATCCAAAGGTGCAAAGTGCTCGTAAAAAGATTGATTCTCTCGCTAATTTGATTGAAAGACAAAATATGCGTTTGCAAAAATTAATTGACCAAGCAATGGATAGTAGCATGGCGGACCGAGGGTTAATTTTGAAAACAGAGGAGATAAATATTCATGAATTTTTAGCCAATCGAGTCGCTGATTTTAAAATAAAACTCAGTAATTCGGATGCTAAAATTGAGACCAATTTTTTAGCGCAGAAGGTTATTTTACCAGTTGATACTTTCCATTTTACAACTATGTTTTATAACTTATTGGACAATGCCATTAAATATTCTAAAAATGCCCCGCGCATTCAAGTTTCAACTTTTGAAAAAAATGGTCAGTTTATTTTGAAAATAGAAGATAATGGAATTGGTATGAATTTGAAAAATGGCGTGGCTATTTTTGAAAAATTTTACCGGGTTCAACAAGGGAATCTGCATGATGTGAAAGGACTCGGGTTGGGACTTTTTTATGTAAAAAAAATAGTGGAAGCGCACGGAGGAGAAATTTCTGTAGAAAGTAAATCGGGTAAAGGAACCTATTTTGAAATAAAATTATCTTCCTAAAAAAAACTGCTAGCAAAACGCAATTCGTCTTACCAGCAGTTCTATTTTTTAAATAAACAATTAATTTTCAAAATCGTTCACGCTCGTGTTCTGTGTGCAGAAAATCATGCATCGTCTACAACAAGTTCTTGAAAAACTCGCCAAATTCCACAATTGACATCTTCCCTTTATCACCACCTTCTTCGCCACGTTGCCGCACCGAAACCATACCGTCCGCTTCCTCCTGCTCTCCAACAATCAACATAAATGGTA
>JBLHWU010000324.1:0-5609 GCA_047629355.1 Saprospiraceae bacterium
TCCCAATCCATTTTAAGCTTTTTTTTGAATGTCCTAATCCAAAATTAAGACTTCTTATGACATTGGGAAACTCTTTTTTAAACGCTTAATTCGCATAAATAATCGAACAATCAAAGGAGTCAGATTTTTTCGTTAGTTTTCTATAAAAAATTCTTGAATAATCCTTTTATTGAAGTATTTTTTAGAGGAAACTAACGGAAAAAGATACTTTTTAGATGTTCGATTATTTGTGTCCAGATACTTACGTTCAAATATTTTAAAAATTAATCTAAAAATATGAAAAAAACACTCACCCTTTGCTTGTTGTTCCTGTTGGTTCAATCAGCAAATCTATGTGCGCAAAAAGAATCAGGACTCTCCCCTGTAACGAATACTTATGCGCTCAAAGATGTTCGAATTATTCAGAAACCCGGTCAAATGATAGAAGTCGGGACAGTCATAGTCAAGGACGGATTGATTCACGCGGTCGGCACAAACGTCGAGATTCCAGCGAATGCGAAAGTATTAGAAGCAGACTCGATGTATGTTTATGCGGGTTTCATTGATGGACTGTCGCACATCGGAATTCCAAAGCCGGAAAGTAAAGAAGAAGATGGCAATCGTCGGCGGAGAGAATCTAATTCGGCCAATCCAACCTATGAACGGGCGGGTATTCAGCCAGAAATTCAAGCGCGAGATGTCCTTTCTGCCAAAAATAAATCCATTGCAGAGATGCGAAAACTGGGCTTTACTGCTGCGCATTCCGTTCCTCGTGGAAAGATGTTGCCAGGCAATGGGGCACTGATTTTATTGTCAGGTGAAACAGCGGATGAGATGGTTTTAAAAAGTGGCGTTTCCTTATTTTCTCAATTCAAAGGTGGTGGCGGTGTTTATCCAGGTACATTGATTGCCGTGATGTCGAAATTTCGGGAACTTTATGGTCAGGCGGAACAAGCAAAGGCACATAAAAGTAAATACGCCAACAATCAAATTGGTTTAACTCGTCCGAATAATAACCGTGTTTTAGAAGCATTTTATCCAGTTATTGATGGAAAAATACCTGTTTATTATGAAGCGCCGAAGATGAAAGACATGCACCGAGTTTTTACCTTGCAAAAGGAATTGGGCTTTCCGTTGGTCTTATCTAATTTGAAACAAGGCTGGTATTTGGCTGATAAAATTAAAAGCACAAACACGAAAGTTTTGCTAAGTTTGGATTTACCAGATGTGAAAGATGAAGAGAAAAAGAACGATAAAGATAAAAAGCCAGAAAAAGAAGGAGAAGTAAAATTTGTGCAAGCGGAACTTGAATTGGCGGAATTTAAAAAACGGCAGCAAGAATCTTTGAAAATGTATCGCAGTCAGGCGGCTACTTTTGAAACGAAAGGCATCCAATTTGGCTTTTCGAGCATGGACGCAAAATCAGGCGACATTCGTAAAAATTTGCGGACAATGATTAAAAATGGCTTATCTGAAAATGCAGCATTGGCGGCTTTAACGACAAATGCAGCGCAGCAATTAGGCGTCTCAAATAGCATGGGAACGGTTGAAAAAGGTAAAATTGCTAACTTGGTTGTTTCTGATAAACCGTATTTTGCAGAAAAATCTAATGTTCGATTTGTCGTTGTGGATGGGAAGGTTTTTGAATATGAAGTTAAGAAGAAAAAGAAAGGCGACCCGAATGCGAAAGTTGATATTGCAGGGAGTTGGACTTATGAAATCTTTGTTCCAGGCATGGAAATTTCGGGTGTTTTAACGTTGAAAAATGAAGATGGAGAAGTTTCTGGTTCAATGACAATGGCACAAGGTGAAGGTTCTGAAGACATTCGAAATGCCGTTTTGGATGGCGATGTTTTGACCTTTGAATCAACAGCGACACCAGGTGATGCACCGATGAAAATTTCTTTTGAATTGACAGTTGACGGGGAGAGTATAGAGGGGACGGTGAACGTTGGTGAGTTTGGAACATTTGAGGTGAAAGGGGATAAAGTGCCTGAATAATCTGCGCAGGTAGAGGATACCTTCAGGGTATCTGATACCTAAAACGAAGCTACATTAGGTAGCAGATACTCTGAAAGTATCCCCTACCTGTTGATTCAGCCTACTTTCTGTATTCAAAACAACGACAAAATTTAAAAAAATGAAAAAATACAATTATATATTTTTACTAACTTTTTTCCTTTTCCAAACTGCTTTTGGACAAACTGAAAAAGGCACTATTTTAATCAAAAACGGGACGGTGCTAACCATTACAAATGGTACTTTAGAAAACACCGATGTCTTGATTCAAAATGGCATTATTAAAAAAATTGGCAAGAATTTAAAAGCTAAAGATGGTGTAAAAACGGTCGATGCAACGGGGCAATTTGTGATGCCAGGTATCGTCGATGCGCACTCGCATATTGCTTTAGATGTGGTGAATGAGGGGACCTCTCCAAATACGGCAGAAGTATGGGTTGGTGATGCACTTGACCCATTAGATGTTGGTATTTATCGAGCATTGGCAGGTGGTTGCACGACTTCGCACGCGATGCACGGTTCCGCAAATGTCATCGGTGGACAATGTGAAACTATCAAGCACCGCTATGGAACTTACGACCCGGAAGACCTGCGAATGCAAGGCGCACCACGAACAATTAAGTTTGCTTTGGGGGAGAATCCAATGCGGTCGCATGGGGAAGGTCGCGGAGTTTTGCCAGCTACTCGAATGGGTGTAGAACAAGTATTTCGGCAGTCCTTTGAAAAAGGAAAACGCTATATGGAAGCGAAGGCAAAATATGAGCAAGAAAAAGACTCCAATGTAAATGCGATGCCGCCCATGTATGACCGTCGCTTGGAGACAATGGCGGATATTTTGAAAGGGGACATTATCATTCATTGCCACAGTTATCGGGCGGATGAAATTTTGATGTTGATGCGCGTATTGAAGGATTTTGGGGTGAGTAAAATTTGTTTTCAGCATGTCAATGAAGGTTTTAAAGTTGCGCCAGAATTAGCGGAATTTGGAGCTGGTGCATCGGTTTTTTCTGATTGGTGGGCATATAAGTTTGAGGTGTATTACTCGACGGCTTGGAATGCTTCTATTTTGACAAAAAATGGTGTGGTAACTTCAATTAATTCAGATTCGGGGGAGTTGATTCGACATCTATTTCACGAGGCAGCAAAGACGCAGCGATACGGTGGATTGACCGATAAAGAGGCTTTATCACTCATTACCATTAATCCTGCAAAACAGTTGGGTATCGGCGACCGAGTGGGTTCAATTGAAGAAGGAAAAGAGGGTGATATTGCAATTTTCAATGTGCATCCATTGTCTGTCTATGCGATTCCACAAATGACAATTATAGATGGTGTGACGTATTTTGACATTAAAAATGATACGGCAGATATGCGTTTGGATGTGAATCCAGAAGAAGCAGAACCGTCGTTTATGATGGAAGACGCGCATGATCATGACCGATGTATGCAGGATATGGGCGAGTTTTTTGAAATGGGGCATAAGCATTAGTACGGTGGACGGTTGACTGCACACGGCTGACGGAACTGTAGGAGTTGATGAGAAAATACAGCATAAAATAAAATTTTTGTATTCTACGACTGGCTGTTCCAATGTTTTAAAATTCACAATCAAAAGAAAAATTATCAATGAAAAATATATTTAAAATAATCACTTTTCTAACCTTATTGCTTTGTTTTCAAAATACAAATGCACAGGTAGAAAAATCTCAAAAAGGTACTTACACCTTGACTAATGCAACTATCGAAACGGTAACGAACGGGACGATTAGCAATGCGACTTTAATCATTAAAGACGGTAAAATCTTAGATCTCGGAACCGCTTTGAGCATACCGAAAGATGCCAAGCAAATTGACTGTTCTGGCTTGACGATTTATCCCGGGATGATTGATGGCGGTACGAAGTTAGGATTGTCTGAAGTTGGCTCAATTTCGTTGACACAAGATTACAATGAAATTGGCGACATTACGCCGCACATGCAAGCATTGACAGCAGTGAATCCGAATTCTGTCTCCATTCCAATTACTCGAACAAATGGGGTGACAACGGTAATTACCATGCCAGCTGGCGGTATTTTGCCAGGCACAGCAGCCTTGATAAATTTGAACGGATATACGCCAAAACAGATGTTTGCGGGTTTCAAAGGCATGATTGTTAATTATCCAACTTCGGGTAAAAGTAGCCGTTGGGACAAACGTTCGGACGAGGATAGAAAGAAAGAAGAAGAGAAGAAACTGAAGAGGTTGAATGAGGTTTGGGAACAAGCGCGATTGTATGCAAAGATTGATTCGGCAGCACAAAATAATCCTGCGATGCGTCCAGAATACAATCCAGAAATGGCGTCAATGTTGCCCGTGATTCAAGGAACTATGCCTATTTTATTGGAAGTTAACAAGGCGAAGGACATTGAATCTGCGATTAAATGGGTGGAGGAGAATAAAATTAATGCGATTTTTACAGGTGTAGCAGAAGGCTGGCGCGTGGCGGATGAATTGGCCGCAGCGAAAATTCCTGTAGTCACTGGACCGATTTTGCAAACACCAAATCGGGCTTCGGATAAGTACGACCGACCGTATGCGAATGCAGGTTTGATGTTGAAAGCAGGAGTGAAAGTTGCTTTGCGAACCAATGAAATTGAGAATGTGCGAAACCTGCCGTTCAACGCTGGTTTTGCTGCAGCTTATGGCATGGGACGCGAGGAAGCCTTGAAAGCGGTGACGATTGTACCAGCGGAAATTTTTGGGGTAGCGGACCAATTGGGTTCCTTGGAAAAAGGTAAATCAGCGACCCTGTTCGTTACAGATGGCGACCCGTTTGAGACGAAAACGCAGGTGAAATATTTGTTTATTGATGGGTATCGAGTGGCGATGGATAGTCGGCAAATTCAGTTGTATGATGAATTCTTGGAACGAACGCCGGGAGTGAAGGAGTAAGACGGTAAACAGTTGACGGCACAGGGTTGACGGAAGGTGTGAGAAAAATGGAAATTGAAACGGAGGTTTTGATTTCCATTTTTTTATGTTCTAATGTTAAATATATTTCGCGTTCCTTAATCAAATTTCCACGCTCGATTTCACCGACCAAAACACTCCTCTTGCAGACACGATTCTCCATTTAGCATATCAAAATTCTCAAAATCCATCCATCCATCGATTTTTGTTTTTTTTCATCAAAAACAAAGAAATATGGACAATTCTATTATCGATTCATCAAATAATCAGCTTAAAACGGCTACTAAATTTTTAAATGTCACGGTGGCTTTCTGGTTCTTAGTCGCTGTTTTAGGACAATGGATATTCGCCTATTACATTGCCGTTGCCTATGGTGGTTCGGCGATAGAAGGGAATTTAGAAAAGTGGGATGAAGTCCTATATTTTGGCTTTATTGAAGGTGATTGGATTGGTAATTTCATCTTAGTGGCACACATTTTTTTAGCGTTTGTGATTACGGTTGGTGGACCGTTACAGTTAATTCCACAGTTGAGGAATCGGGCGTTGGCTTTTCACCGTTGGAATGGTCGCGTGTACGTTTTGACGGCATTTCTAATTAGTTTGGCAGGGCTATATTTAGTGACCGTTCGAGGTGTTATTGGTGGGTTTTACATGCAAATGGG
>JBLHWU010000325.1:0-5526 GCA_047629355.1 Saprospiraceae bacterium
GTAAATCCATTTTCCTTTGTTGGTAGATGCTGCGGTTACGGGGTCAGTTGCCATGAACGCCATAGCGAACCAGAAACTACCCATTGCCAAGTGACCGGTCCACGGCACTGCCATGAATTTCCAGAAATTAGGCGTATCTGCCATGATTTCCGTCGGTGCTACTGCGTTGAACATCATACCCGTCACAACCATACCAATCAACATAGACAACATCACTCTCCAGCTTGCGATGCCCATTTTTACTAACAATAAAGCACCTGCGATAATCAATGGCTTACAAGATTCTCCAATAGAACCCGGAATACCACCCCACCACATTTGCTTAGTAGAATATACTTCCGTAACTGCTGGCCAACCTCCTTTTGAAGCCAAAGCCAAAGGTGTCGCACCAGTATAGCCGTCCGCAATTACTGCATTAACATTAAATTTAGCCCAGCCGAGCGTATCGAACAGTGGATTTAATATTCCCGTTTCGACCCAGCCATACATTACTGGTGCACCTTCTGATACTTTTTCAAAACCAGCAACCCATACATTGTCACCAGAAATCTCCGTTGGATAGGCAAAGAATACGAAAACCCGCGCCAATAAAGCGATGTTCAAGATATTCATTCCGGTTCCACCAAATGCTTCTTTACCGATAATTACAGCAAAAGCAACAGACAAAGCCAAAATCCACATTGGAATATCTGGCGGCATAATCAACGGAATCAATGCACCTGATACTAAGAATCCTTCCTCGATGGCATGCCCTTTTTTTGCGGCATACCAGAATTCAATTCCTAAACCTACAAGGTGTGTCACGATGAAAATCGGTAACAATTTAATTAAACCATAAGTTAATTTCAGGTGAAATCCTGTAAAAAACCCACTGTATTGATCTAATGCACCAAAGTGTTGGTGACCTATATTATAAGTACCAAAAACATAACACAATTGCATTGCCAAAACCACCATCACCATTGTTCGCTTCAAATCCATACCATCACGGACGTGTACGCCACCTGGCTTGGTCGTTGCATTTGGTGTGTAGGCAAAAGTGAAAAATCCATCATACAACGTATGTAAAAAAGGAGATTTCTTTTTGTCTGGTTCAATCTGTTTTAAATAACTTAGTAAGCCCATATTTATTTTTTTAGCTGTTGGCTGTTAGTATTTAGCTATTAGCCCATTCCGCCAATTTATATAGTTTTTAAATGCTGTGTTGCCAATAATCAAAGATTAAAAGCCAACAGCCATGCTATCCTTGCTCAATCATAAAGTCCAAGCCATCGCGCAAAATCTTTTGCAATGGTTGTTTAGAAGTACACGCAAATTCCGCCAAAGCGATGTCTTCCTCTACCAATTCATAAATACCCAAACCTTCCATTCGCTCAAAGTCATTCACTAAAATTGCTTTCATCAAATGTTGTGGGTATAAATCCATTGGCAACACACTTTCGTACTGGCCTGTCACTACAAAGGCACGCTTTTCACCATGCGTATTGGTATCTGCTTTAAATTCCAAATCAGGAAAAAATCCATTTGGATAAGTCTTTGAAATCGTCGGACGTGGCGATAATGGCAACAACCAACCAAATGGCTCGTAGTAATCACCTTCTTCCAAAACGGTCACTTGATCATCAAATGCATTCAAGAAGCCAGTCGTCGATGTTTGAGTACCCGACAAGATATCCCCAGAAACAACGCGCACGTTTTCGCCTTTGATATTATTCGCCAACAACTCACCGATATTTGCACCGATTTTAGTATGAACAATTTTTGGTTCGGTCAACTCTGCTCCTGTCAATACCACTACTCTATCTGCGTTGAAACGTTTTTCTACAAAAATATTTCCTAAAGTAATCACTGCTTGTACATCCAAGGTCCACGCTACTTTAGCAGCATCAACTGGTGCAATGTGGTGAATCTGTACCCCTACATTACCAGCAGGGTGCTTACCTTGAAACCAGTACTTTTCAACACCTGTCGCTTCAGTAAAGATTGCTGAAGGAGGAGCATCTGCACCTGCATTCAATCCTAAATGAACGTGACCAGAAGTCAGTTTACCAAGGATATCTAAACCAGCTTGAAATGCTTCGCCTTTACCGTCTACCACCATATTCAAATCTGGAGCCAATGGCGCAGTATCGAATGTAGAGATAAAAATATTATGCGGCACAACCGTTGGGTCAGCCATGATATTAAATGGTCGCTGACGAATAAATGGCCAAACACCGCCTTCTAAAAGGTAGTTTACCAAGTCTTCTCGGCTATTATTAACAGTGTCAAAATCAGCGTAAGTATGAAATTTCTGCTCTTTGTCTGCCAAAATCACTACTTCTGCAATCGAACGCTTTGCACCACGATTAATCGCAATAACTTCACCACTTACGGGCGCAACGTGTTTGATTGTCGGTGCTTTTTTGTCAAAAAACAATTTCTGACCTGCAACAACGCTATCACCTACTGCCACTTCCATTTTTGGAATTGGAGACATACCTAAGAAATTAGGCGGCTGTACAGCGAAAGTGTTTGCACGAACAGTTGCGTCAACTTTCTCCGGTGCACCCTGCAATAAGATGTCATGCCCACTTTTCAAATAGGTCACTTTTTTATCCAAGGCATAATCCGCCATTTTCGGGCGAAAGATTTCACCCATTCCTGGAAAAATCGAGAAATTCGAATCGTTTGCATCTGCGCCGTGATTCTTTGCCTCTATGCGCATCAAATTATCTGCCACTTGGATTATCAAAAAGAAGACAATCACTGCTACTGCCATCATTAAAGCTAACAGTAGGATGTTGCTTTCCCCATCGCCATCGTTTTGCGCGGACGCAAGATTAGCGATAGAAAGAAAAGATAATAGTAAAGTAGACTTGGTTAATCCGTTTTTCATTCTAAGATTTTGTTAGATAACAAAATGAAATTTGTACATCAGTCAATCGTTTTTTGAAACCTATTCTATCAATTTTATAAAAAACTGATTGTCAAGGCTTTAATTTTGCAACTTTCTAAAAAAGTGTTGACAATATTAACGACTGGCTGAAAATCGGCGCAAAGATAAAAAAGGTTTTTAAATTAGATAGGGCAGGAGGAAAGAATTGGTGGGGTTTAGGGTTATTTAGATTCAGTTTAAATAGTAGGTCTATTTGAATCAGAATACCTAAACTTTTAGCAAAAAAAAGTAGTTGTGCTTTTATCATGAAAATCAATCAATACTCCGTATGTTTTCCAGCCACAACGTGGCGGCTCTCTTGGTATAAAGAGTTGTTATTCCCTCCAAAGTCGCAGCGTGAGGGCACTCTTAAATTACATTGCTTTTTTGATATTTTAAGAGCGCCACCACGCTGTGGCTTTGGAGCACGAGTTGTTTTTTTTTGATTTCAATAAAAAAGGATTTCACGAACACTAAGTAGGTAACCCCAAATAATCAACACTTTTAGACAGGGCTATTTTCCGTTTAAAAAACTTAAAAAATAATTCAATAAAGGGATTATTAAAGGATTTTTTAAATTTTTTAAACAAAAAATATCGGCTGTCAAAATTTTCGATTATTTAAGGTCACCTACTTAGTTCCAGAGGAAAAGCAAAGTATATTTTTCTAATGACCAATATGAAAGATATTACAGAAGCCTCAAAATTTTATCGCAAAAGATACAAAATTGAAATTTGCTTTAAACATCTTAAAAATAGTGGACTACGCTTAGAAGATTTGGCAGTGCAAGGGCAGCATAAAACTGATTTAATGTTTGCCGCTTTGACTTTAATTTACATTATGGCTATCCAAAAAGGAATCGTCCATTTTAAAAACGTTGAGCCGCAAGAAATGAGCGTTTTTTATGACCTAAAGCCATTGCCTCTGCCAAATCCGTTTTTATGCACGGTTTTGAAAATTTATTAGCAACTGTCTTCTCTTTTGAGGAAGTTGTCAATGAAATTACTCAGCTAAGTAACGCGTAGTAATTAAGTGGGTAGCGAAACCACAAAACCCTCTGTATCAATATTTTTACACGTTAGAAAATTTTACTGTTCAGTAGAATATGATTTTTTCTAAAATTATTAAGACAAATAGTAGGTTTTTTTCTATTCCAATATCGAATGTCAGTCAATCAAGAGATTTCCACAAGTCAAAACCCCCACCCCATCCATTTCTCAAATAAAACCGTACTTTTGCGCCAAATTGTCTATATTGACATTAACTCAAGCAACGAGTTCAAAGCGTTTACTAGTATTTTACCATGTCTAAACTACCGAAAGCAAATCAATTTGTAGATTTGTCAGACTACGGTCGTCCCATTGCGCGATTAATCGCCAATTCTCTAAAAAACACTGCCTTTACACCTATTCATGTCACCATTGGATTTATTATTTCTGGGCTGTTGGCTATCTATTGCATCTTTCAAGGACAGCATTGGTTGGCGGCGTTTTTTCTGATTTTTAAGTCCATTTTGGATGCCGCAGATGGTGAACTGGCGCGGGTCAAACAGACGCCTTCTTACACTGGGCGATACTTTGATTCGGTGGCGGATATTATTTTAAATTTACTATTTTTATTGACGATATGGAAGGTGACGGATGGCTCTATGCTTTACTGTTTACTGGCTTTTGTGGGGGTTCAATTGCAGGGGACGCTGTATAATTATTACTATGTGATTCTCCGAAACAAGCACAACGGAGATAAAACAAGCCGCGTTTTTGAAGATGATGCGCCGACTGCTTTGCCTGGAGAAAAGCAGCGACATGTAGATATTCTTTTTGGGATGTACAACACACTCTACAGCATTTTTGATAAAACCATTTATTTATTGGATAAAAAAGCGGTTAGTGCTAACAATTTTCCTACTTGGTTTATGACACTGGTTTCTGCGTTTGGTTTAGGCTTTCAATTGTTGATTATTAGCTTGATGTTGGTGCTGAATTTGGAAGATTATATCTTGCCTTTTTTTATGGGATATTCGGTTTTTATTTTCGTTTTTATTGGGATTCGTCGATTGATTAATTAGGGTTTAGAAAAGATAGGAAAATGGGCTGTACAAGGTTTTGAAAATTGGTTTTCATGTTACCCCCCGACTCCTAAAGAGGAGAAAATCCAAGGTTTTGCTAAGAACAGTTTAAAGAAGGTGGCTTTCGCTTCATTTACTTGAGATGTTGATATGAAGAAATTCTTTTCTCCCCTTTAGAGGTCGGGGGTGATTGCAATTGAAGCGATATCCTAGAAACTTCATACATCCCATGAGCTAAGAATTTACGGACAATCAACCACCACTTTTCCCAAATTCTTAACGCCGTTATCGTAGCTTTTTTCATCAAAAACCACCGATGGGTCAACTGACATTTTTGCACTTTTATTTCCTAAAGGCAACGTTCTAATCAACGGAATTTTTCCAAGAAAATCATCGCTGCCATGAATCCGGTCATTCGGCGAACCACCCCAATAAACTTCGCCTGTAAAAGCCCATTTTTCGAGATTGTTGTGGGTAGCATCTGGGAAAACTAAGTTGATTCGATTGCGACAATAGGCGTAATCATTTTTAGCTGTTTCTG
>JBLHWU010000326.1:0-5490 GCA_047629355.1 Saprospiraceae bacterium
AAAGGTGAAATTTTAGCAACAGATAAAAATGGAAATGTGGTGGCGAAGCAGGATAGTTTGATTTTGATGCCGCTGTATCAGAAGCAGGGGGATGATGGTTTCTTTTTGATTAAGAGCTTAACCCCTGATTAAAACCCCCGACCCCTAAAGGGGAGTTTTGGCTTTCCCTCTGGATAGAAATCTACTTTCATTGATTTGAGTTTTTGCTTCTATGAAGATTGGGGAATTATTTATTAAAAATAATTCCCCAATTCTATATGAAGTAGAATCATTAAATCAATGAAAGGATACTTACCTACTAAGAATGAAGTTCCTTTTGTTTTCTAAAACTAATTTCTGAAAAAAAATTGGGGAACTATTCGTAAAAAAATAGTTCCCCAATCTTCCTAGAAGTAAAATCTTAAATCAATGAAAGGATGCTTTCAATCAAAAGGATACCCAAAACTCCCCTTTAGGGGTCGGGGGTTGTATCAATATTCGTCATCACCGCCATACAAATAAAAAAGAACGATCCAATCTTATCCGTCTCAATCATATCATTGATAAGTAACAAACAATCAATAATAATCACCGTCAAAATTACGGTCATCACAATATGTTTTTTCATCGGGTCTTTAGTTTTGTGATAGACCGTTTCTCCTCGAATCAAAAAGTAAAAACACATCAGCAAAAATAAAAACGCTCCAATAAATCCTTGCTCCACAATCAACATCAAATAGTAATTATGAATACCTGATTGCTCAGGATTATCACTCACATAAGTTTCAAAACTAGTGACGGTATAGCCTTTGTAAAAACCATAAAAGTTCCCTGGGCCAAAACCAGTCAACGGTTCTTTTTGACTCATCTGATAACCTGCGACCCAACGATAGACTCGTTCCATCGTCGAAATATCTTCCCCTTTTGCAGTAGCTGAAATCAAATTATCGAACTGATTATGCGTAACCGTATTTTTAAATTCAGGGGCATAATCCATATAAGAATTATCAGTAATCAAATGTACGACTACTCCTAAAGCAATCGCCACCGCCAATCCAACGGCAACCTTCATCAACCGAAAACGAATAATTTGCACCGCTGCAATCGCAATCGCAATACCAACATAAGCTGCTCGTGTGTACGATAATTGCACAGCCACCAAACCAATCAAAAGTGCTACAATTAAAAACCACCAAGTCTTAGAATATTTAGGATACCATTTTTTGACATACCAAATGAATGGTAAAAACAAGGCGACGATGCAACCATACATCACATGATTTCGATAAAATGGGCCAACGCAAAAATTGATTTCTTTAAATGAGAAACCAGTCGCCGCATGCCGAATCATCACATAAAATATCGTTGCGAAAATGGGAAAAAAGAAAAACCAAAATAATTTTTTAAAATCTTTAGCTGTTTTGATGAGCTGGCCTGCCATGAAATAAAAGACGAAGACATACCAAAATTTTGCAAGTAAAAATTTTATAGAAACTAAATAATCGTAGGAATGAAGTGTCGTGATAAATGTCCAAAGCAAATGCAAAACCACAAATATCGTGATCGGATGTTTGTAAAACTCCTTGCCAATATTTTTTAAGTTTTTGATAAAATACAAAAGGTAGACGAGCATCAATCCGATGATCAAAAGCTCTGGTGGGAAGTCTGTTCCAAGCCCTCCAGGTAAGGTCATTTCCACCGAAAATGGAATGAAAAATAAGGTAATGAAAAATAAAATTTTAAAGTCTACCACCGCCAGAAAGCCAATTAAAAGAACTAAAGGCAACCCAGCCAAAAAATAAAAATCAGTTGCCGCTGCAATAAATAAAGACAACAAAATGACTGCTCCAAAAATTGTAAATAATTTTTGAGAAATACTTTCTGTCGATATGCCAAGTAGCTTTGCAAACATCTTTTGGTGATTAGTGATCAGGTGACAATTACTCTTGACTTAGTTTTTTCCAATCCACATCTTTGTAATTTTCTAAAACCAAAACGCCAATCAAGCTTAGAATAAAAGCAAGAATAACTGCACTGATCGTGATTAAGGCACGGCCTGGGCGAGATTTTACGACTGGGACAGTTCCATTTTCGACAACCATGATAGTTGGAATATAAGAATCATAACTTGCTTTAAGTTGTTTGAATCGTTCCCGGTCAATACTTATTTGTTCCCGAGCTTCTTGGTGTTCATCTTCCAATTCGTTGACCAAAGACATTCCACTATTAAAAAGAGCTAAGTTTTGTTCGAGACTTTCTACTTCTTTTTCAAAACCACTTACTTGTGCTCTTAGAAAAATAGAAGAGTCTCTTGCCGCACCTCTACCCATTTTTAAAACTTCTAATTTTGCTCTTGCTCCGATTAGTTGACCTCGTTGTTTAGCAACCATTTGTGCTAATAATTCACCTTGAGTTTCAGTATTAAAAACTTGATATTTTTTTCTAACTTTTGAAAGACTATCCCCCAGAATATAAAGAGATTGTTGTTTTTCCTTGATCGTTCCTTTCAATGAATTCATTCTTTTGGAATGTCCATCTTTGATCAACGCTTGAGCAATTTCTGTGGTTCTAATTCTCGCTGCATTTACTATTTCAGCAGCCTTTATACTATCTCTATCTTCTACCGCAATTTCAATTGCTTCGTATTTAGTTTTTTCTACATTATATAGTTTCCGAAACTTCTTCCGAACTTTATCCTTTGATTTTCGCTTGCTTGGATCGATTTCGTAATGATCATAAAGTTTAAATTTACTAATCAAATAAGTCACCAATTCGTTAGATTGTGCAATGGTCAAAAGTCGATCATTGTCAGTATCTTCTCCATAAATATCTCGATCTCTTTCGATTTCACCCACCGCTTCGGGCTTACCCAAGTCAGGACTTGCTGCATAAAAAACGGTGGTGGATTGATAATAGTCATCTAAGCCAAACCAAGTGATTAGAGCAGTTCCAATTCCTGCAATTAAACAAATTCTTAAGATAGGTTTTCGCCATCGTAAAAGAGTAGAAATGACGCCTAGTAGGTTCTCGTTATTTTCCATGTAAAGTTGTGATTATTCCGCAAAAGTAAACGTTTCGATTGAAATATTTACTCTTTTTTGTTTTGTTCTTTTATAAACGAACTATGTGAAATATTAATATTTGTAAAAAAAAATTAACGGTATATCGAAATGAGGAGATTTTCAATCTACTTGTACAAAACCCAAGTAATAATTAAATAAAATACTTTGTAAAATAAATGAAGTGGCAATGAGAATATAGGCTAAAAATTTCCACCGATAAGCATGGAAAAGCATCAAAAGAATGATAATTAAATTAGGAATTCCAAATGCTAAATATCGTTGAATGTGTAAATAATAATTCAAGTCAAAGCAAAGCCACAGTAAATTAGTGGCAATAAAAATCCATAGATAATGAGTGCTTTTCAATTTTTGAGTTTTAAAAATATAAGATAAAAGCACTAAGAAAAAAGCAGTAGGATGGATATATCTATTGATACCTGTAAAGTGAGTAGACATAAAACCAGTACTATTGTCAGGAGAAGGATTCCACATCCATGTGGCATTAAAAAATAAAATGCTCATCAAACTCATACATATAAAGATGATTGAAAACAACTCATAGTTTTTTAATTGGCTTAATATTTCTTTTTTTCTAAACCAATCTATCAATAATTTTAATCCAACTATTGAAGTGAAAGCTCCAATCCAAAAACTCAAATAACTACCATTGAGATTCCAATAAGGAGTGTTATAACCTAGCGGGAAAATTGGACCATAATTAAATGCTCTACCCCAAATAGTAGATTGTAATTCAAAATAGATGAACCATCTTCCAGTTTGATAATATTGAAAAATGACAACCATTGAAACACCCAAAAGGCAAGGCAACAAATACTTGAATATTATCTTTTTCCAAGTTGTAGCAGATAGATTTTTTTCAATTGGTTGACTCATCAAAGTCATTCCAACAAAAGCAGGGATAAAAAATAAAAAGATAGGTCGAGTCAATGAAGCTAAAAATACTCCTACAAAAATATATTTCCATTTGTCCTTTATAATTCCATAAAGTATCGGAACACAAAAAAAGAAAAACAAAGATTCAGACAAAGGCACCCACATAAAAAATAAATAAGGCGATGCCATAAAAAAGCCCAAAGTTGTTCGATCAGGTTTTAAGATTTTGCATAAAAAACTTAAACTGAATAAATAAAGTAAGCCATTAAAAATACTAATTCCCACAAAATTCAAATTTGTACATCGCCATAAATAAGCGAACAAAGGGAAAAAACCTGCATTGTTAGAATGTTTGCCAGAGGCTTGGTAACCTTCACTCATTATGGAATGATAATATCCAGCATCACCACTATTTAAAGTGGTATTACTTGGCCAATTTTCTACAATATTAAAATGGTATAATACAATGTAAGTCAATACGGAAAGGGAAATATACGTAAATATAGGAAAGACATAATATTCTGTAAGTCGGTTGATTTTCACGTGTAAAAAAAAAATTATTGATTCCCAACAAAAATATAGAATTCGTATAGGTTTTTGAAAAAAAAAGCTGCCACAAATTTTAAAACCAGTAGCAGCTTTTTTTATTTAAAAATGAAAATTAAGCTTTGTCTCCATCCTTTTCCATAACGATAGGAGTCAACATTGGCAAATCAACCAATTCGGCTTCTTCACTATTGATACTTCCAAAACCCCAAAAACCACCTGAAGCCTTAGCAACATGCTTTGCAAAAGTGGTGAAGCTACGATACATCTCAGCTCCTAAATGATTAGTTAATTTTGCCAAAATCGGATTTAATTTTGCTAATCTAGCTGAAAGTTCTGCATTTCGTTCTGCCGTATCTTTTGGGACTATTTTTGCCCAACGAGCTAATCTTTCATGGTAATCTTTTCCGACGTGGTCATAAAAATCTTGCATGATCTCGCCACCTGAAAAACCTCGAATTTTAGTAATTTTTTCTGATTGTTTCAACTCTGCATCTTCGATATCTCCGTCAGCTCCTGCAATCAATAAGGTAATTACTGGAATTGCATCATATAATTCTTGTAATTCGTCGTCTGGTAGATTATTTAATTGATGTAACATTTTTTATGGGTATATTTTATTAAAAATAAATTTTGATTTGAGAACGCAAATATAATTGAAATTTTAGGTTGATAAATAGTAAATTCGATTTTTTATAAATTTTTAATAAAAATAAATTATGAGTGATAACCGAGAATTCGACATCATTTTTTGGGGAGCGAGTGGATTCACAGGAAGATTAGTTGCTGAATATATGGTGCAAAAATATGGCGTAAATGGTTCGGTAAAATGGGCCATGGGTGGAAGGAATGCTGTAAAATTAGAAGGCATCCAAAAAGATTTAGGTGCGGAAGAAATTCCACTCGTCATTGCCGATAGTCAAAAAATGGATACGCTAGAGCGGATGGTTCAACGGACAAAAGTAATTTGTACAACAGTCGGGCCGTATGCTCAATATGGTTCGCTACT
>JBLHWU010000327.1:0-5457 GCA_047629355.1 Saprospiraceae bacterium
GTTGAGTGGTACTTACATCCCAGAAGAAGGATTTTTGGGTATCCAAACACAGCTTACATCCAATTCTTATATTTTATCTGAAAAATGCAGGTTAACCGGAGGATTTGCTTTCTTCTCTTGGTTTTCCGGAGAACATGCCGGAGATTATATTGTCACCTTGGGTGGCTATCACCCGGAATTTGTTCCTCCTGCACATTATCCGCAACATGTTCCAAGACTTGGATTCAATTGGTCGGTAGATAGCCATACCACTATTAAGGGAGATGCTTATTATGCACTTTGTTCACATGCCTTTATGGTGGGTGGTCATTTGGAAGCTACTTACCACAGCGGTGCATTCACTGCAAGCTTTAAAGCGGGTGCTGATTTCCTGATTTCATGGCAACCTTACCATTATGATGCCCACATTTATGTTGATATCAGCGCTTCCTACACCTATCATTTTTTTGGTACCCACCATATCTCTGTAGGACTTGGAGCGGACATTCACCTCAGTGGACCAGAGTTTGGCGGAACTGCTAAGGTCCATATTTGGGTGGTATCTATTTCGGTAAATTTTGGACAGGGAATGGGTGCGCCAAAACCAATAGATTGGGAGCATTTCAAGACATCCTTTTTGCCAGCACCCGACAAAATACTATCCGCAAACATTAACCATGGCTTGGTTTCGGCAACTAAAGAACTAAACTACCTTGGGGTAGTCAATCCGAAAAAATTTCAAATCACCATTGAATCGGTTATACCTTCTACAGAAATCCGGATAAATAATGATAAGGTAGAAAATGTATATCCTACAAAGTTTGGAATTGGTTCTATGGGGCTGGGGCTAGAAGATATTGATTCATCCACAATGGAAATTTTCATTGAAGAAATAAGTGACCTTACAATTTTTAAGCTAAATCCTTTATTAAAAAAAGTACCTTCTGCTATATGGGGACCGAAGCTTAAACCTTCAGTTAATGATGATTCTTTTATTGAAGATGCTTTAATGGGCTTAGAGATTTCCCTTGAAGAACCACCTGAAGGCCCGGGAACCAATCCATTAAGAAGGAGTGACCTGATTGGAGGTGATCCAACCGAAATTTCAGATAGCTTTTATTGGGAAAATAGTAAAATGACATCAATGATAAGCGCCAATACGTTCTCAAAAAATATTGATTATTCGAAAAACAGATTGAACACCCTCTCTTTTCTTGAATTGAAAGCCGAAACAGATTTAACCGAATTTAACCCTGCTGATTATCTTTTTAATTAGTCTTAATTCCTGAAAATGATGCCAGAAAAAACCTCCGAATATATTCAATTCATCAGCTTTCATAAGCCTGCTTTGAAGGATGGCGAGTATACAATCAAGATCAATCAAACCCTTAAGGGGAAGCACATCCCTGAAAATCCTGGAACAGAAAAAATACTTACCTTTTCGGTAGCAGGCGAGCGATACTCCCTCAATCCAATGGATGTTGGCATGGTGTTTCCTCCGGAGGGCAGCGTGGCAGATCATTCCAATTGTTTTCCGCATATTGTACTGAATAGAAGTACACTCCCATGGGAAAGACAACATTTCACGCACAAAAATCAAGAATCTTCCGCACCATGGTTGGCTTTACTATTGTTCACCGAGGACGAAATGAAACATATTGATACAGATATTCAAACCCTTGAGAAATCAGGATTTCCATTTGATGACGAAATAGGGCAATTGCCCACTGATAAACTAACTATTTTAAAAATAGATGCTAAATTACTAAAAAACATCGTTCCCGACGAAAACGAAATGAGTCTCTTGACCCATGTGCGTAAAGGGTGCGATGCCAATGAAAAACCCATAGGAAATGAACAGGCACTCGTAATTTGCAACAGGCTTCCTAAAAAAGGAGAAGAGAGTACCATGCATTTGGTTTCAATGGAAATGAATCCATTCGAAAAACTCGATGAGAAGGAACGAGTTACCCTTGTCAGCCTGGCTTCATGGAAATTCACTTGCCCGGACCATTATAAAATTACGCAGGAATCTTTGGACAGACTAAAGCAGGGAATTACCATACTGATTCATGACCTGCAGAATTATAGAGGAAGTGAAAACTTCAAACCATTCGTTCAAAAGTTCTTAGAAATACTAAACACCATATACCAAGAAAGGCTTAAAAAAATACCGACATTGGAGGATACAGATGAGTTTAATAAAATCTATCAGAAAGCGATAAAAGAATTGAATGCTGAAAAAGTAATCCTCGACCAGACACTTCAGTATTTGCCGAACTCTTGGAATTTAGATGAACTAAATTGGAGCGCCAGGGAGTCATTGGAAAAAGCTACGGAAATGTTGAATTTCAATATTAAATTCTTCCGAGATTATAATTTTCCTAATTATATCAATCAAGCTACAAGCGAAGCAATATTCCCTGCAATTCATCATTTATTTGAAAAAATCAAATCCTCTTTTGAAGATGAATATTTTAATACAATATACCCGGAAGTTTCAAAGGCCTTTAAGGCAAAAAATAATGATTTTTTTGAAAAACTTCAGCTAAAAAATGAAATCCAATATTTCACTACAATTTATCAGGAATCTATTGAAGCTTTTTTGATAGCAAGCGATAAATTTGATGAAAGACCTCGCCACTCTGAGGAAATGGAATATTTCAATACAATTTACCAGGAATTAAAAGAAGCGTTGTGCATAGCCAATGATCTATTAATTAAAAGATTACAACCCCTTAATGACATAAAATTTCTATATAACATTTATCAGGATGCACTAGTGGCAGTGAAAACTGTAGACGACAAATCCGTTTTGGTTGAAAAACTTCAGCCATTAGAAGGTACAGAATATTTCAAGAAGGTAGACATTAAGGCTGCTTTTAACAATCAAAAAGCTGAAGAAAGCGAAGAAAATCTTTCCTATTTCCATTTTGGGACATTTACCAGTACACTGAAACATTTGAACCGGCGACCGAGCACCCTGCGCTTGCCAGATAAAAATGATGAGGTAAATGCATATCTACAATCCGGATTTGTGCCAGCTCCCCATTTTTTCAGGAAAGGCGCTAAATCCGTTTCTTGGTACCACAGTCCGTTGGCTACCAAAAAACACTCCGAAAGCAGTTTTGAGTTTCCCGTAAAAGCGGCAGATGCATTATACCTATTTGATAAAGCCTCCGGCATGTTTGATATTTCTTACGCATCCGCCTGGGAATTGGGTAGGCTGTGGGCATTGGCTAACAAACGATTTTCTACCGAATTGTTTCAGTGGAAACGAAAACATAGCCACGACCTGCATGCAGCCGAACAAATGGTGGTTCATCAATCTGATCACCTGCCTGTTGTTGCTACAGGAGGAGATTTGATTGACCTCCCTGACATCGTAAAAACTGGCTTTTCAGAATTGCGCCTGCTAAAAGGGATTCCCTTCAATTACCTTGTTCCCGAGGAGGAAATGCTTCCGGTAGAATCCATTCGCTTTTTTTATATCGATGAATTATGGATGGATTGCCTGCTTGACGGGGCTTTTAGCATAGGTCGGGTAACTGAAAAAGATCATGCACATGATATTTTAAGAAAGCCAATGACTAATTTGACCTTGGATTATGAAGCTAGGACAGGTTTCATTATGCGTTCAGATGTCATTTCCGGTTGGCCCGACATGATCATTGAAGGTTACGATACATCAAATAATCAATTGACTAGTAATAGAACTCAACTTTCAGAAAATGTAGTGCTATGCATATTTGAAGGGGAAATAGATCATATAGTTATGCATTTAAAACCCGAAAGCATTCATTTTGGTTTGGATGTGGTCATCGAAAATAATGGGAAAATAAATTATAAAAAGACGACGAGGGGAGAAAATAAATGGACCGTAAATGAAATTCCTTTTAGATCAAATGGCGAGAATAGGGTTGTAAATATCACACGGCTTTGTCACCTACTGATTCCTTCTCATTTACGTGGCGATTCCTCTCATTTTAGTTATCAAATGGTGGAAGAGATTGAAAAAGTAGTGTTTAAACGGACTGTGGTATAGAAAGGAAAAGAAAGTTCAGACAAATATAATAGGTGTGAAAGTGCAACAATGGCTACAAAAAATTGCTTGTTCTAGCCTATTTCTAAAATTTTGGCGAATTTTCAGTTTGGTGTGTGCTTGCAAAAGTTAGCGCCAATACATGCAACAAACCATATACAACAACGTTGGGCTTCATTTGAAAAACGAACTCTGAAAGAAAGAAATAGAGAATTGAAAAAGAAAATTTTATTTATTTGAATCGGAATTATAACGTTAGGGTTTTTATTCTATTATTTAGCTTGGTCCTTAGAAATAGGAAGTTATACAAGAGCTGAAACGTATGAATACAATATTCCTGAAGAAACCCTTATTGAAATAATAAATGAGGTGAAAACTGAAAATAAAGAGCTTGATGCAAAAGATCATTTTGGAGATTCTAAAGACAAACATTGGCACTCTTTTTACTTTCAATATCAAGACAAAAAACAAATAATACATACTTGGACAAGACCGAAAAATAAAACAATAACGACATTTGCTTTTGTTGGTTATAAAAGCAAGAAAGATCTTGGAAACTGGATTGCCGCAAATAAGTATTTTTGCTGGTGGAAAAACTCTAAAGCCAAAACTGAATTTGAAAAACGAATATTAAAAAAAATTAAAGAAAAAATAAATTAGTTGAGTAAATTCATTAGATCAATAAAAAAATGAAATTATACAAAACAGTCGATAACGAAATCCATTATTGGGAAACTTGGGATATTAACGAAAAAAAAGGTGCAACTAATACTGGTCTAATTGGAAAAGAAGGAGATTATAAAGAAATTAAATCTGGACTCTTGTCTAATTTCAGAAAAACTATTCAAAAGGAAATTGACAGACATTGTGCCGACGGGTTTCATGAAGTAGATATTGAACAGCATTATACATTATTGATTGAATTTTCAGTTGACAGAATGGGAACAGAGCAAGATGTGGAAAAGAGGACACGACTTCAAGACCATATGAACGAAATGCTTGGTTGGAATGGACTTGGACATTGTGATGGTGGAAGTATTGGAAGCGGAACAATGGAAGTTTGTTGTTTTGTTATAGATTTTGAAATAGCAAAAAATGTTATTGAAAAGAACCTAAAAGAAACCGAATTTTCTGATTACTTAAGAATTTATGACGAAGAACAAGAAGCGGAATAAAAAAAACGAAAGCCCAACACCGTGTATAATTAATGGCTGGTTCTCGCCTACTTACGAAAATCCTCGCAGATTTTCTATTCTGTTTTTATTTGCTAAATTAGGTGCTTAAACACGCCACTAATCATACACAAACACGTTAGGCAACATTAGGAAAGCTCAACTAAATTTCGGACATTTATAATAAATTTAATAAAATGGCAACAGTAGATAAAATACGTAATGGATTGATTGACAAAATCCTTTCAATAAGGAACAAAGATT
>JBLHWU010000328.1:0-5431 GCA_047629355.1 Saprospiraceae bacterium
AGTTTGTTTTGAATAATAACCATACGAAATCAGAGCGGCTAAAATCACTCATCAAAAATTCTTTGAAAGAACGAATATCCCTTCGTGGTATTTGTAGAATTTTTGATGTCAGCCTTACTTGGTTACAATCGTTTACCCATTTATTTTGGGAACAAACTCCTGATGACTTGGGACTTAATCCTGCGGTTATAAAAAAGATAAAACGTCTACAAGTCTTTGGTATTCAGGCAGATGAGTTATGGTCTTTTGTCCAAAAAAATCGAATAAACGATGGATTTGGGTAGCTTATGATCCTGTACATCGTTTGGTAGTTGCCTATCATATTGGTGGGCGAGGCAAAAAAGCAGCAAATAAATTTTGAAACAAGATTCCAGAAATTTTAAAAAACTGTTTTTTTGAAACGGATGATTGGTAAGCTTATCGAAGCATTATTCCTTCAGAAAAGCATAAAGTCGGAAAAGACTTAACTTTTTATATTGAGGGCTTCAATGCTACAATCAGAGCCAGAGTTAGTCGTTTAGTCCGCAAATCTCTATCGTTCTCCAAAATAGATAAATGGCATAATTTAGCTATTGGATGGTTTTTCTGGCAATTTAATTTAGAACAGCAGCATTACATTTGATACACCGCCAAAAATCCCTTTGATAAACAAAAGCACCTAAACTGTAAAAGTGCACATTTGTGGCACTACCGAATTTAGAAAGACATTGAAATTAATCTACATTTAGAAAAAGGAATTGGAATTGGAATTGTGCCGAATCCGAGCCACTATTAAACTCATCATTACGATTTTCATTGACCCCCTATTGTTGGGAGCTAGGCTTTTTTTATGCATCCAAAATTTCTGCGATTTGAGTCGAGGAAATTTGTACCTTTGGAATAAGAGAGAAGGCTTGAGTGATTTATTTATCTTAAAAATATCTCCTAATTTTTTGAACCCCCTCAATGTGCCTGAGACCTATGAATGCCAACTAAGAGTTGGATTTAGTAATTTATAAAAAAAATATACGTATTCAATATTAAAAAATGTCCCAAGTCATAATCATTAAAGCTGCTGCAAAACGTCCGTAAACATGTACAAGCAGCCCTTTTTCTGACCTGATTTTTGAGGCATTTTGAATACCGACTTTTTCAATAATCCAATTGAAAAAAGATTCAATTGGTTGTCTGACTTGGCTAACCGCTCTTGAATACATTTGGTCTATGAATTTCAATACTTTTTGTCCTTTTTTCTTTTTTACGGGAGTCAAAATTTGCAAATTATTGTTTTCAAACAGCCACTGCTCAAAAGCTTTGTTTGCATAAATTTTATCCACAAAAATTGCGCGGTCTTCAATGGTTTCCCATACAGGCTTAAAAACAGCTAAATCATTGTGAGAAGCGGGGCTTGTTCCAATATATTCTGGCAAGGGCAATTCATTAAAAATGCTAAATCCCATTACGTGCAACTTCAAACCGTAATAATGAATTTTTTTGGAAGCACAATAGCCTTTGTTGCAGTATTTATCTGTTGTTTTTGCTCCAAAACTGCGTGGACCTTTAGCCAGAATAATGGGCATAGAGTCCACCACCGAAGCAATAAGCCCTTGATAACGCCTTATTTTTTCAGGGTGAATTTTTCGCATTTTTGCCTCAAGTAACAAATGGCAAATGGCTGGAAAAACAGCAGGCAAATTATTCAATCTTGTCAGAAAACCTTCGTAAGTATCGACCAAATCAGGAAACCATGAACGAAGGTAATCATCAGCAAAATTATAGATGTCTTTGATTTCTCTTTTTTTCTCAACAGTTATACCAAAGAGAAAAATTGTAATCACTTCTTCATCTGTAAATTTAGGGCTATAATTATTGCTCATTCTTTGGTAGTGAAGAACTAAATCTGTATCATAGCAGTCGCAGATGTGAAAGTAGATTTCGATAAGTTTATCGGTATTTCTCATATATTCTATTTTTTTGGTTCGTACCTTTAAAATAGAAAAAAAACTATTTTTCGCATCTGTTTTATATATAACATAAATTTGTATATTTATTTTGTTAATAAAAATAAAATAAATTGTTATGTGTGTAAGTCGTTGAATAACTGTCATATATACATATGTTGCCAATTATTTAATTGGCAACATAACAAAAGATAACTAACTGATAATCAATATGTTTCAACTCTTAGTTGGCATTCTTACGTTTTCGTAATTCATCCAATATAATCGTGAATTATTGGGAACTATCAAAATTTAATCTTAAGCGGGGGTATACACGCCTGTGTGCGCGGTTGGATTTATTTCAGAATAAACTCTATTTAAGAAATACGATTTTTAACACATAGGCACATAGAACACATAGCTTTGATTTTTTTTGCAAAAAAAATCTTGGTTCTTTGACAATTCTCGTGAAACACAAGTTTATTTCCGTTTTTGTCCCTCAAAACTCCATCTGCGTTGCCGCAGGCAACGCGCACTGTTTTTATTGGAGGTCGAAAATTTGTAACTTTCTCCCTCCTCAAAATTCAATGAAACGATTATTCCACAGGATTAGTCAAAGAACCAAAATCTTTAGACTTTGCATGCAATTTTTTGGGTTCAAAGTGATTTCATTTGGTCTGTAAAACAAAAGGAGTTTGAGGGAGAAAATGGTTTTAAAACCATTTTCCTTGAAAAACCCATTGAGCCGACCGTGATCTAGGTATTGATATGAGCGTTTTCGGCTCAAAATGTTTGAATTTATTTTGGTGCGTTTGCCCTATAACCGAAATAGACCAGAGAAATGCACAGGCTTACAAGTTTCCCTATAAATACCACCCACATCAACGGCTGATGTGGCTGTTGTGATGACTTAGCGTCTGCCTTTACTCCGAGAGAATCGTCAGGTCAATAAAGACGCTTTTTACACATTTTATCGACTAAGGACTGCGTAAGGATATAAACGACACCCTTATCTCTACTCTTTGTCGCTTTTTACTACGGCGATGATGATTTCCAATACAACAGGAAAATATTTTAGTCTCTTTCGCCGCTCCAAAGTAACGAAGCTTACGGTTAGTTCAATTATTTTATGCTTATCATCGTTTCACCACCTTCGCCGTAGGAGACTAACAGTTAGTTTTGAGTCAACCCTCACGGGTTCGCTTTTGAAAGGTTCGATTGTCACTTGGGCTTCTCACATCTTCGTTACCAAAAACGCAGGCCAAGTTAGAAAAATCCCAGCAGTATGGGAGGTTAAAGCTACTTTTTATTATCTTTGCAAAATTTTGATAATCAGTAGTTTAACAGTATTTATAGCGACTTTTTGTCGCACCGTTGTAGCTTTTGTTAGCCTTTCGTTTTTATTTTGGAATCATTCACCACTTATTGATATCTTCTTTCAATCGAAAAGTGATTGGCAGAACTTTGTACTCTAGTTCTACGCCTTTGCGGTAAATAGGTTTCTTCATAACGGCTAAGGTCTTTAAGTGTATGTCGCTTTTTTTTTAAAAAAAAACTCAGACTTTCAGTCATTTATTCTAATTATACTTTTTTGTATAAATTAATTTATACTTTTTAGTATGTTATAAATATTTTCGCTTACCTTTGCGGAAAGAAAGTTTGAATTTAGTGCGAAAAAAATCTAAAAATCATGAGCAAAGAAGCATCCACAGAAACGCTGGAAGATTATACTAAGAGTGATTACAAATATGGATTTACCAGTAATATTGATACTGACCTTATCCCAAAAGGTTTAAATGAAGATACTATACGATTAATATCTTTTAAAAAGAAGGAACCACAATGGCTACTTGACTGGCGTTTAGAAGCATTTAGACATTGGGAGACCCTGACAGAACCCAAATGGCCGAATGTAAAATATCCACCAGTGAATTACCAGGACATCATTTATTATGCTGCTCCAAAACAGAAAAAAACACTCAGCAGCTTAGATGAAGTAGATCCTGAACTATTGAGAACGTATGAGAAATTAGGTATTTCAATAGAAGAGCAAAAACGATTAACAGGAGTTGCCATGGATATAGTCATTGATAGCGTATCTGTAGCCACCACTTTTAAGGAACAGCTTTTAGAGCTAGGTATTATCTTCTGTTCGTTCGGCGAAGCGGTTCAGGAACATCCTGAACTCGTCAGAAAGTATATGGGATCGGTTGTGCCATCTTCCGATAATTTCTTTGCGGCCCTTAATTCGGCTGTCTTTACAGATGGGTCTTTCTGTTATATTCCCAAAGGTGTACGTTGCCCAATGGAGTTGTCCACCTATTTTCGAATCAATTCTGCCGGAACAGGTCAATTTGAAAGAACCCTGATTGTTGCGGAAGAAGGCAGTTATGTAAGTTATTTGGAAGGATGTACTGCTCCAATGCGTGACGAAAACCAATTGCATGCAGCAGTAGTAGAATTAATAGCATTGGATAATGCCGAAATAAAATATTCTACAATACAGAATTGGTATCCAGGAGATAAAGATGGAAAAGGGGGCATATATAATTTCGTAACCAAAAGAGGATTATGCGCAGGCGTCAGATCAAAAATCAGTTGGACACAAGTCGAAGCGGGTTCTGCCGTTACCTGGAAGTATCCAAGTTGCATTTTAAAAGGTGATTATTCAACGGGTGAGTTTTATTCTGTAGCAGTTACTAATAATTTTCAACAAGCGGATACAGGAACTAAAATGTTTCATATTGGTAAAGACACCAGCAGTACTATTATTTCCAAAGGTATCTCGGCAGGGCGAAGCAACAACTCCTACAGAGGTTTGGTTAAAGTTGGAAAAAATGCAGAAAATGCTAAGAACTTTTCGCAATGTGATTCTTTATTAATGGGAGATAAATGTGGTGCACATACCTTCCCTTATCTTGAAATTGACAATGAAACAGCTCACATTGAACACGAAGCCACAACCTCTAAAGTAGGCGAAGACCAACTTTATTATTGTATGCAAAGAGGACTGAACCAAGAGGATGCCATTAACCTGATTGTTAATGGCTATTGCAAGGACGTGTTTAATGAATTGCCTATGGAATTTGCAGTAGAAGCACAAAAACTGCTTGCTGTAAGTTTAGAAAATAGTGTAGGCTAAACTTGAATTACGAATTAAAATCTTAAATAAATTAAAATGTTAATAATAAATAATTTACACGCAGAAACTGAAGGGAAAAAAATATTAAATGGTATTAACCTTCAAATTAATGCTGGCGAAATACACGCTATAATGGGACCAAACGGAAGTGGTAAAAGTACGTTAGCCCACGTTTTAGCCGGTCGAGAAGATTATGAAATTACGGAGGGTAGTATTACCTATATGGGAAAAGACCTTCTAGAGTTATCAGTTGATGAACGTGCCAAGGAAGGTATATTTCAGGCATTTCAATACCCAATAGAAATACCAGGTGTAAGTACTGCAAACTTTCTTAAACATACCATTACTGCTGTTAGAAAACATCAAGAAA
>JBLHWU010000329.1:0-5416 GCA_047629355.1 Saprospiraceae bacterium
TTAAGTCAAAACTGATTATCCACTTTTCAAGAAAACCTGAATGGCATAAACTATTGATTATTAGCGACTTAATTACTTAACAATATGTTTGTAAGAAAACCCTTACAAGCAAGAGTAGAGCTAGCAACGGTATTAATATTTGTAGTAATAATTGGATCTGGCTCATTGTTTGGTACTCCTGCACAATCATACGGTGGCTCAATCACAAAAATCGTATTCACATTAAACTTCGTCTTCGTCGCAGTTGTTTCGGTAA
The DNA here is from genome assembly GCA_047629355.1 of Saprospiraceae bacterium. Taxonomy (GTDB): domain Bacteria; phylum Bacteroidota; class Bacteroidia; order Chitinophagales; family Saprospiraceae; genus CAYUNA01. Next base: position 257 of record JBLHWU010000329.1, read on the forward strand.
TTTTCACATCAAAACCCGCAACCAGCTCGCTTCCTTGTCGGTCGGCTTCAGCAGTTGCTAGCATCCCTGCAAATTCGGTGGTCAAATCTGCGCCGTCCAATTCTACCACACCATTGTTAGAGACATTATCCACCTCTATCGTGTAGCTGCGGATTTCGCTTCGGGTATTGCCTTCAAAATTGGCATTTTTCTCGTAATTGCCACTTGCTTCCAGCAACCAACGCCCTTCGTTGATGTCCGTATCTGAAAATGTCGTGCGGGATTCCGCCGCATTTTGATAGGGAACTGCTGCGAGGAAATTTTGCACCAAATAAGTCGCTTCGTCAGCATCAGAAACAACAAATTCTTTTTTGTCAAAAGTGAATTCACTCGTGGTCGTCTCTTTAGAACAGGACGTTACCATCAGGAATAGAATAGAATAGAATAGAAACTCTTGAAAATTTCATAATCGTAAAACGGTTTAATTGAGTCTTCTTTAAGGCATTCAGACATTGCCCCTTGCTTTGGTTTAGAGTCTTTAGCTCGGTGGTGTTATAGACTGTTGGCGGTAGCGAAGTTTATTGGTATAGAAAGTATCTTCAAAAAACTGAATGGGTTTAACTTCGTTAGTTAGCCGATGGTACAAAGATAGTTTAAGCAAATATAGGCGCAAAACCACTTTTTTCCAAAAGTCAGGCTTCTAAAGTCGAACAAATGACACATTATGCTATATTTTAATGCGACTTATACCGCCAAAGTCAGGTTTCTTACTGGCAATTTTATTGTTTGAAAAATTCCCTAAACACTCCTTACCTTCAACAACCGCCCCAACTCATAAAAAACAGCCCTCCACTCTTCATTCAAAAACTGCCATTTTTGACTTTTATATCCTTTCATTTTTGAAAAATAAATATTCTGACTCTTCCATATATCAGGCTTAACACCCATTTCTGTCAACGTTTTCAAAAAAACATTTAAGCGTTGAATGTCTTCCAAACTAGATTGATCAAGATGCACTTTTTCCATTTCTTTATAAATCCGTTCACTCGAAACTTTCTTAATTTTAGACTTCTCACTAATGGAAATATTCCATTTTTTAAACTCACTCGCCAAATGTTTCAATTCCCGTAACGACAGTCGTTCTTTTTCAAACAACCGCAAAAAGTCAATGTTGACAATAAACTTTGCCGCATTTTTCCAAGTCTCTGGAGTCGGAATATCACTCTGTAACATCCCCGTCATCAATTGGTAATTATCATTGTATAATTCCCGCACCGCCATCTCTGATTTTGCGACACTTCGCTCCAATGCCTCCTCTAGAATTTTTCGTTTTTCATCTCTAAACAATTGCCAAATCGTAAATCGTTCATTCCCAAAATAAGTCTGCATTTCACCAATTACATTCCCCAGATTAGTACTGTCAAAAGACTCAACTAACTCGGTACGCATCTCATCATATAAAGTCCGTTTCATATCCAAAGAGACGTAACCAATCATATTTTGTTGACCTAAATACAGCACAGCAAAACTAAAATGCTTATTAGAATGTGTGATTTTTGATTGTAAAGTCGTCCGCCCAATCGCCAATTTGTAATTCCCCGCTTTTCGCCGAATAAAGTCTTCGCTATATGCCGTATAATTGAAAAAGTCCAGATGTTCCGGATATTCTTCAAATAACGAAGATGCCGCGTAATGCATCGCTACCCGCTGCAAATCCACTTGGGCAGGAAGTACTTTCTTCTTGTAAACAGCTGCCGCATTTTCAAAAACATTGCTCGTCGTTTTTTCTAATAATTCGATGAATTTTGGATGAAAATCAGCTCCACTTACTTGCTGTGCATAATGAATTGCTCGATTGGCATATTGCAAAACTTGAATCGTCTCAATACCCGAAACTTCCGAGAAAAACCAGGCACAACTCGTATACATCAACATTGCATGACGCTGCATTTCTAACAATCGAAGGGATTTGACTTCCTCCTCAGCACTTAATTCTCGTGTAGCATATTCTTTAAAAAAAGCATCAACAGCATCCTTTTTTCTATCTAAAATAACCTGAATGTATGCATCCCGCGCCGCCCAAGGATGCTCAAAAAATTGACTCGCTTCTTTTTCAAAAATTGGAATTAATTTATCTCGCAACCAATCCAAGGAGTCTCGCAAAGGCGCTCGCCAAGTTTGATTCCAACCGTCTTGACCGCCAGTATTACACCCGCAATTTGACCGCCAACGCTCTACCCCATGCACACAACTCCATGAACTATTTTCGTGAATTTGAATCTCATATTCTGGTGGAAATAATTCCAAATATTCACCATAATTTGTCAGCGTCGCCAAATCATTTTCTTCAATATGATCATAACAAGCTGCCAATGCCATTTCGCCATGTCGGTGATGATGACCATAGCTTTCCCCGTCTGTACCAATGTGAACCAATTGTGGTTTATCATCATTATCAATCGCTTGAATCAATCGCTGTGCCAATCCTCGACCATCATTTAGCAATCCTTTAAAGGCGACATCTTGCGCTACATTTCCATCATAAAAATAAAGAACAATCGATTTTCCTGACGGTAATTTATATAAATATGGTCGGCGTGGATCAACTTGAGCATGACCCAATGACGTCCAATTTTCCTCCCCAATTTTCCGAAACGCTTTAGCTTGTCGCGGTGCAAGCGGCACGAATTTAATATCATGCTCTGCGCAAATTTCCAACGTTTCTGTATCGACTGCTGTTTCTGCCAACCAAATCCCTTCTGCCTTTCGGCGAAAACGGCGCTCAAAATCTGCGAGCCCCCATTTAATCTGAGTTTCCTTATCTCGTCGATTGGCCAACGGCATAATCAAGTGACTATACGCTTGTGCCAATGCTGACCCATGCCCATTAAAACGCAACTGACTTTTTTCATCTGCTTCCAAAATTGACAAATACGTCTCCGAATCATTAGCTGCTAACCAAGAAAGCAACGTTGGTCCCATATTAAAACTAATCTGGGCGTAATTATTAACAATTTTGCGAATCATTCCACTATCGTCGAGAATCCGAGCTGAGGTATTTGGTGCGTAGCACTCAAAATTGATGCGCTCATTCCAATTGTGATAAGGTGCGGCTTCGTCCTGTTTTTCCACTACTTCCAACCAAGCATTTTCACGAGGAGGCTGGTAAAAATGACCGTGAATGCAGATATATTTATTATTGGAATTCATAGACTACGTTTTGAAAAGTCGTTTTTTTGAAGGTGTGAAGGTACTTTGTAAAAAACGTTTTCAAAGACCTTTTTCCGTAAAATTTTGTCACTACCAACCTTTCCACTAATTTAGCCGCCTAATGCTTCACCTTGATTCAATTGATAATTAAATCTTGAAACATTAGAGCTTGTTTCGAAATTTTACAGTCAAAAAATCTATTTTTCAGAATATAATTTCGTTTTAAATTAAATGATTCTTTTGAGACAAACAACATTTGGGGTACATTTTTGATTGAGTTAAAATAAATATACATCAAATAAAAATTGGAAATATGATTCTGTTTTGTATATTTTATTTGCCTCAGTGGAAATTATATTTCGTATTAACTTATGTTTTGGTTGAAAATTTCCAAACAACTTCTTAATAAAAATAAATAGATGCCAATCATTACTTTTCAAAATAAAAAAATCGGCTTTTCTGTTCAAGGAAAAGGTAGACCGCTTGTGCTTTTGCATGGGTTTTGTGAGGATAGTCGAATGTGGGACGATTTTTTAACCTTATTTACCCGCCGAAAAATTGTGCGGATTGATCTGCCTGGTTTTGGAGAATCAGAAATACAGGATGAACCATCAATAGAGGGAATGGCAACTTCGGTAAAAGCAGTTCTTGACCATTTAAAAATTGATAAATGTGTGCTGATTGGGCATTCGATGGGCGGTTATGTGAGTTTGGAATTTGCTAAAAAATATGAAGAACAATTATTGGGGTTAGGGATGTTTCACTCGCATCCTTATGAGGATTCGGAAGAGAAAAAGAAGGACCGCAGTAAAAGCATTGACTTCATTAATCGCAACGGACACATCCATTATATAAAACAAGTAATTCCGTCGTTGTTTGCTTTCGATTTTAGTAAAGGCTATCAATTTGAAGTTAATAAAATGCTTTATAATGCAGCGCAATACTCGCCAGAAGGCATCATTTCAGCATTAGAAGCGATGCAAAGACGGGCGGATAATTCAGCAGTTTTAGAAGCAATTGATTGTCCCGTTTTGTTTATCATAGGGAAGGAAGATACTGCTCTTCCGATGAAGGAAAGTTTGAATCAAACGGCCTTGCCAAATATTGCAGACATTCATATTTTACCATCAATTGGACATATGGGTATGTTTGAAGCTAAACGAAAAACGGCAAAAATCATTAAAAATTTCTTATCAAACGTGGTGAAGTAATTAGGTAACAGTGTTATGCGCTTTGCACATTTCGCAGCGAAAATGCTTACTACTTTAACTAAAATCCTAGCCGTCACGATGCACTTGTCAGGAAGAAAGAAATTTTAAAAAACCTCTTCCCCCTTGACAATCTTACAGAAGCACATCAAAAAGTTAACAAAAATTGAGATTTAGTTGCTCTGCATCCCAAATATATTCAAAACGTTTGACTTCTGCATAACATCAATTTCTTATATTTGCGCCTTTTCAAATTTTGACAAATTTTACGACAATAATTATGGAAGCATGGGAGTTTGATTTTGAGTGGCTGAAGGTGCGGCATAAAGTTAAAGAGGTTTTTGATAAAGACGCTTTGCCGGAGTTCAATGCAATTTTATTTGTGATTGGTATCCAAGAATTGGGTCGATGGGAAGCTAATTTCACCAAAGAAGAAAAGCAAGATTTGATGCACATCGCAGTCTGTCGCTTGCTGGAATATGATGGCTATTATGAATTTGCAGGACGTGACGAAGACGGTTGGCCACACTGGAAACCATTGAAACCTTTTACGGGAACTGGCGTGCAAGAACAGGAGTATTTCTTAAAAGTAAGGGTTATCCAATATTTTCAAGATGCCGAAAAATCAGGCACAGATTTAGACAATTAAAACACCAAACTAAGTAACAAGTAGTGATTATTTTAGTGATTTTCACCTGTTCCTTAAAATATATTTAACATGAAAAAAATACTACTTCTTTGCCTTGTGGCAACTGCATTTATG
>JBLHWU010000330.1:0-5328 GCA_047629355.1 Saprospiraceae bacterium
ACGAGCGGTAAAAGCAGCTTGTTTTATTTTGATACTGGTAGCAAGGGTGTAATCCTCTCCATTTAATGTAAATTCTGCTCCTTCTAAATCTTCATTTATGGTCGCTTCTTGGATTCCATTATTTGCTACATCAAGATTAAAAGAAAAATAATCATATGGGGAAAGGCAAGGAAGTCCAAGATGCCCTGCAATATAACTAGATTCAGTAACCACATTTCCTTGAACATCAAAAGCAAAATCACTTAAATTACTTTTAAAAGTATTAATGGTCATTATTGGCTGAACATCTAGCCAATAATTTGAGATACTTAAGTCTAACCCTTTTGCGCTAATCAAACACATGTTAGTTGATTCGTCGTCTTGAATATAATTTAGAATGAGGTCTTCACTAATGGACATTTGGTTACTTCCATCAAAACCAGTTGGAATTAGAAGAGAAAATTCATCAAAATACATGCCCTTCCAAAGTCCATTTGGGATAGCCGCCGGCGACTCTTCTTCCGACAAATCAAAGGTCACTTTTTTGGGATTCACCTGAATCATCGTATTTGGAATTGCCCTAAAATCATCATCTCCTGCAACATCTATTGCCGAAAAATAGTAAGGGTTATCCGCATTTGAAAAATGGTAGGTAACGGGCTGATTATCGATATTTTTGACCTTATTGGAGGTAGTCATCGACCCATCCAACACAAAAGTAAAGACGTCTTTGATTACCAAAAATTCGCTATTAGAAGTAGTTCCACTTGCAAAATAATTGAGTTTAAAACCTAAGGGGTCTGTCAAAGTAAATTCAGCGGCTTCCACCGGAATAGCATCACTAATCAATTCATATCCATTATACGGAATTGCGACTATCGCCGATTGAACGATTGGGTTTCCACTTTGGTCTGGGTGGGGCAATCTCCATTTTACACGACCTTCCAATTTTATACTGGTCGCATCTACGATGACGTGTTCTGTATCAAAATTAGCTTCTCCATATTCATCCATTTCATCTTCATTGCCCCCAGCTACTCCACTATTATCTAAATGAATGATTACATTCTCAACGGGCTCTCTAATGATACCTTCACTCAATGAATATTCTCCATCTTCCTCATAAGGTACCACGATAACATCAGTAAAATGCATGTCTATCTCTCTGCCTTCTGCAGTAATAGCCATCTTTCCAACCCCAGATACTCTATATTCAGAGCCTGCTAATCTTTCGTGTTTTTCTAAGCTGGTTACCGTAATCCAGTTGGGAGTTGCTCCAGCACCTGCCCTGATTTTTTCAACAACAGGAGGGGTTTTAAAGGTTCGTACTTCACTAACCGCCATTTCTGTTTCAGGGTCTGCTCCAGAATCAACAAAACCTTTAACTTGCCACGCAAATCTTTTCTCCGTAGGCAAAGTGTAGCGGTCTTCTGGCATATAAACAACCCCATTTGTTGAAAAAATACCCGTTTGACTTTCATACCAAGCAGGCTTATTATTCATAGCAAATACGATGTCTTCCCCTTCATCTACTTCCACAATTTTTACTCGATAAAATATCTGTTGCGTTAACTGTGCATTTACAGGTCTATTCCATTGAAATCCCAATAAGCCCAAGCCAGCACCGGGATTATATCTCAAACTCACTCGTGCATCATTATCTGGAGCAGTCAATTCCAAAGAGCCATTGGGGTCCACCCCATAATAAAAAGAATACACCTCACTCAGTCCGTTATTCTCAAAAGTCGTCGTTCCTACCATATCTTCTGCCTGAATGCGATAAGCATATCGTTTTCCAAGTACAAGAGGTTGTTGATTTGCCCCATATTGAAACGAGGTCACATTCATAATCGGAGGTTCTAAATCTCCATCATAAATAAGGGTCGCGGAATTATTAATGGCATCATTTGGATTTTGATTGGGCAGCACTTCGGCAATGCTCAATTTATAATTCGTTTGAATCGACAAATCGGCATTGGTCTGCCAATTAAAGAACAAATCCTGGTTGCCGCCTGTCATTGGAACCGTCGAATAATTACCTGGGGTCACTAAAGTAGGAGGGTAATTTTTCTTAAAATATTGGGGTATACAACTATTAATCGACAGCGGCACATCCACTCGGTAGTAATCAAATGCCTGCACACATAGGGTATAAACTCCTTCTGGAAGTCCCGAACCATTGGCTTGCAAGGCTTGTGGCGAAATCCCATTAATCAACATGTTACTGGGATTGAAATAATTGGACAATTCACTTGCCGAAAGCGGATTGGCACCAGGGAAAAGGCTAATAATGGGCGGCCTATACCCTGGTTTGGTAATCAAAGAAATGCCATTACCCTCTATAGATATTTTTAGCTGCACCCCATAGTCTAACTCATTGAAATCATTCAAAAACAAATTGAACACCAATTGATTAGAACCCATCGCAGTTAGGTCTGTCAAGTAGGTGGTACTCGGTGGCGTAAATTGTACACTGGCTGTGATTGGATAAATTACCTGTCCTTTGGCTTCCTGTCCAATCAGCAAAATCGTGAATAAAAAAGTGATGGAGAATAGTATATTTTTCATAAAAAAAGTTGATTGTCTAAAAAGTAAATAAGTAACTGGTCATTCCCTGAATTTCTGAATAAGTGTTTTCGTCATTGATGCCATCTATTTTATATAAATGGCTCAATTTTACGCCCACATTATGGTGTTTTGAAATTTTATAATCCAGTCCAAATCGGTTTTGCAATACGCTAAATGTCGAACTCCCATCTTGGAAATTGGTACGATAAGAGGCATAATATTTGGCAGAAATACCCTTTTTTGGAAATTTCTTGACCAACCCTATGCCTGGTCCGATGATGGTCGCCTCCATATCTTGGCTTTTACTTTGGGTATAGCTAATAGTGGCATTAAAGCCAATGTTCTTTTTTGTTACAAATAAATTATAAAACATGCCACCCGTCAAAAACTCAGTCGTAATATCTGAAATGCTGTATTCATCGCGTGAATTGGCAGTTTGATAACTAATGTTGCCTGATAGACTTTGGCGGCGTTCTTTTGTACCCAAATTATAATTAGCTCCGAGCGTATAACCCGTTGATACTTGATAAAAATCTAAGGAATCCGATAATTCTTCTTTCACCGCTAATAAGGAAGAAGAAAAATTAGAATAACTTGCATACATATTAAACTCAGGGCTAAAAACCTGATTTAAACTCAAGGAACCAATTACCCGTTTTGACCGATTATCCAAGTCTTCATTGAGGTTGTTGCGCTGAAAACCGATGCTTCCGTTGATGACTGTTTTTCCTTCTTTTAGCATCGCACTGCCATTGAATGTATAATCCTCCAGATCGTCTTGAAAATAGTAAGCCCCCAACGTCCGATAGTCTGGCGCAATGCGGTTGTATTTGACGCCAATCCTATAATTTGAGAATTTATACGAAAGGGAAGATTTGACACTCTGTCTAATTTGTGTAGAAATATTAGGTACAAAAAGTCCTTCAACATCAGAGAAAACAGGAAGACTTTCTCTCGTTCCTTCACTTCTACGGTCACGCGTAAAAGCACTCACCGCCCAGTCTGCTTTAAGCGTCAATGCTTTAAATAACTGGTATTGACCAGTCGCACCCAATACCAAATTGTCTTCTGGTTTGATGGCGTTATTACCAAATGGTTGCTGAATACTGTTGATTTCATCATAGCCTCGGAATAAAATGAGGTCGATATAATTGGTCGCTTGTTTTTTACTAATAATGCCTGCTTTAAATCCATAACCCATTCTTCGATAAGTTGGTTGCACATTATTTTCAGCTGCTTCTATGGCTTCAACGGGTCGGCGCAATCGTCCATACATTCCACTAAACCGAAAGCTGAATAACTTAGATTTGATGGGCGGTGTCAACTCTAATCCAACCCCCAGAAAAGTATGTCCACTTAGTGTAAGCGGCGAAAAATTCATATTTCGATACCCTAAATGTGCCGTTGCCCATTTGTATTTTGGACTTATCCCTACTTGATTAAACGGCTGTAAAAAAGAGGCATCCAGTTGACTGAAATTACCATCAAGCGGGATATCAATACCCACACCCAATAAGCTGGCATTCAAATTAGTAGTAAATAAATAAGAAAAGTTGTCTCGGCGGGATTCAATACCAAAAGCTTGGTACAAACCCAAGTTCATACCAATAGAACCAGAAATAGAGAAAGGGTTTTCCAATCTATCTTTGATATCTTTTTTTACTTCATCAACTTTGTTCGTCACTTGGTCTGGAAAATCCTGTGCGTACAAAGGATTTATGCCCACCACGAAGAAAGTCAACAAAATTAGCAGAATATTTTTTTCCGCATTCGAGAGAAAAGTACCCATAAATAAGTAGATGTTTTCATTCATAATAATTTCTCTTTTAGGTGATTCTTATTGATTTTTTAGTACTCTGTATAGACCTTTGATGCTTTACTGCAACGCAGACCAAAATCTTAACAACTTTTTATTGAAGTTTTAGATTCTATTTGATTTGAGTGTGTAACAATTTAGTGGTATTCTAATATATAAGTAGGTCACCCTACTTATGACCAATCGAAGCGAGAAAATCGTAAGATTTTCGAGCTTCACAAACCAATACCGCGCGTCGCCTAAGGCGATGCGTAAGGGGGACTTGAGGGAGAAAAGTGGTTTTTAAAAACCACTTTTCTCCCTCAAACTCCCTTGGGTCATATTAAGATGCCACTAAATTATCACACACTCATTTGATTTTTGAAGGAATATCATAGCTCTATAGCCTAATACAGTTGCATTCAAGTATAACTAAATGATGCTTTTAACACTTATTATTTATGATTAAAAGAAGGGAATCTCTATTATAGACATACGGAATTAAATAGAACCTGTCGTACATCTTGAACTATCTTTTGTCGATACTCATCGTTAAAGTCCTCAATGAACCAAAGGCTCCGTTTACGTTTTTCACCTCGATTATCAACAAAATCTAAACCAATAGATCAGACATTTCCTTATTAATTTCATACTAGAAGCGTTTATTTTAGAACACTTTCTATATCAACAGTGATAAAGGAATTGGTGAAAAAAAATCTACTCATCCTGACTCGTCCTTTGTAACTACTCAGGTCTTATTTTGGGGAGTTTGAGGGAAGAGTTTGGGCAATAAGCCCAAATTCTTCCCTCAAAAACACCCAGCCAGCCGCCTTCGGCGGCGGGTCAGGGGAGAGAAAACCCCTTTGTCAACTAGAGAGTACCTGACTAGTTACCGTCCTTTTCTTATTTAGTAAAAACGATTCAATAACTTGGGCCATTATGCTTGTCCTTTTCCCTTCTAAAAAACACAAAAAATAGTTCCGTAA
>JBLHWU010000331.1:0-5250 GCA_047629355.1 Saprospiraceae bacterium
TTTATTCCGCTATTTTCCTCTTAAAAATAGTTCCGTGATGCAGACCATGCAACGATTTTTAAAAGAAAACTATCGAAAAAATCTTATCTTCAAATTTTATCCAAATAAATAATGTTATTTAACATTTTACCAAATGTTCAAAAGAGAAAATATCAAATACGAAATTACAGCCTTTATCATAGTTCTGATTCTCTTCTTTCTTGCTTTCTTAGATTACAAAAATAAGACTGCATTTATTGTAGATTTCCGAGACCATAGTGAGCTTGGAAAGGAAGAGAAAATTGACGGAGATGTTCTTACAACTACAGGAATTATTACAAGAGTAGGGTCTGAATTTCTGTCTACTTCAACTAAGTTTAAATATGAAATCAATGGAAAAGAATACAAAGGTTCATTGAATGTTCCGTGGGCATGTTTGACAGGCTCTGAAATTTCAAATCACACATACAAAGTCGTGTACAGTAAGGAAAATCCGGAAGATGCAATGATACTTGTCACATCAGAAATGTATAGAGAATATGATTTGATATTAATTGAAGAATCAAAAGTATTTTATGATAAATATTGGGAATGTGATTAGCAATTTGCTCAAAAATTTATTACTATATTTTGCCCTTGCTCGCGCTAGCCGTGTCGCAAGTAACATTTGAATACTCAAAAGCATTTCAAGACGAAAAACAATGAAAATTTACAGCAACAACATAAAAACATACGATGCCAAACTATTGAAACTAAGCAAGTCATTAAGTCGCTTTTCTTTGCTTAGGGTATTTGTTTTTGTGATTACAGTTGCCATCTTGATTACCTTGGTTAATTTCAAATTAATCACGTCCATTTTTATTGTTTTGCCTATTTTAATCATCTGTTTTGCAATAGTTATCAAGCATCATGACAAAATAGCTTATTTAAAAAAACATACGTCATTTCTGAAAAAAATCAATGAATCTGAAATTCTAAGAGAACAATTGAATTTGGAAAAATTTGATACTGGACATCAATTTATCAATCAAAATCATCCGTACACCTCTGATTTAGATGTTTTCGGAGAACATTCCATTTTTCAATTGGTCAATAGAGCAACGACAGAGTCTGGTAGGATACGCTTATCCGAATGGCTATCTGCGCCTGCACCTAATGCTGAAATACAGGACAGACAAAAAGCGATAAAAGAATTAGCTCAAAAATTGGATTGGCGGCAAGATTTTCAGGCGTCAGGCATGCCCTTTCAAAATAAAAAAAGTGATTATGCTAAATTGTTGGCTTGGGTAGAAAAACCGGCCGTGCTATTAAAACATCAACAGATATACTTAGCAATTGCAATAATCCTTTCGGTTCTATTTTTTCTTGGCGCATACTTTTTGTATGATAGCCTAAATTCAAAAAATGGTAATCATGTTATTTATTTCTCTTTCCTGATTTTAATTTTGTTGGTCAACTATATGATTTTAAGAAAGGTAAGACCCATTGCGGAAAATATTGTTGAAACGTCAACAGAGCATCTTAGTACTTTCAGAGGTTATCGGTCACTTATCAATAAAATCGAAAGTGAACCTTTTAAGTCAAAAAAATTAGACGACCTACAATCTATATTTTTGAAAGGTAAATACTCCGCCTGTAATGAAATTGACAGGATATGCAAATTATTGAATTTCTCCCATCAAAGACCCATAGAAAAGATACCGATAGGTGGAAACTACATGTATCCGCTATTAAACAGTGTCCTGCTTTTGGATATTTACTTGATTCTTGGAACAGAAAAATGGAAATCAAAGAATAAAGCGTTTTTTAAATCATGGGCGGAAGTCGTAAGTGATTTTGAGGTAATTAATAGTTTTGCAGGTTTTTGTTATTCAAATCCATCCTATACCTTTCCAGAGATAACAGAAAAGCGGTACTACGTACATTTTGAGGCATTAGGACATCCCTTATTAATTGCGAATAAACGGGTTTGTAATGATTTTAAATCAGTAGGGCAAGGTGATGTTGTTATGATTACCGGTTCTAATATGGGCGGGAAAAGTACCTTTTTAAGAACCGTTGGCGTAAACTTGGTATTGGCATTAGCTGGTGCACCTTGTTGTGCAAAATATGGGGAGGTGTCGAACCTGAAGCTATATACAAGCATGCGAACCCAAGATAATTTGAGGCAAGGAATCTCTTCTTTTTATGCAGAATTAAATAGAATTGAAAACATGCTGAAACTAATAGACCATAGTCCAAACATTTATTTTCTTTTGGATGAGATGTTTAAAGGGACCAACTCAGAAGATAGATATAAAGGCGGTATTTCCTTGATTAATCAATTGAGTCAACTTAAAACGTCAGGAATTATCGCAACACACGATATTGAACTGGCCAAACTATCTGGGCATAAAAAACTGGTTACCAATTATAGTTTCAATAGTGAGATTAAAGATAATTCGATGATTTTTAGTTATAAACTTGATGCAGGTATCTGTACGGACTTTAACGCAAGTGAGTTGATGAAAAGGAGCGGAATTGAAATTTTATCGGATATTCTAATAAGGGAAATCGAATAAAACACGGTTCGCTCGCGCTATCCGTAACGCGCGTAGTAGAAAGCAAAAAGTCATTATTTTGTGGAGCTTAAATCATGGTAATTTTTAAAATCACCATGATTTGAACTTAATAACCTCCGTTCTAATGTCGTCAATTTAGGGATTTGAGGTTCGGTAGGTAGCGGATACTTTATGAGTATCTGCTACCTATTTCTTGGTTCTTATGTAGCAGATACCCGAAAGGTATCCGCTACATTTTCTTAAGTTGACGACATTAAACCCTCGCTCGTGCAAAGCTAGTATTTGATAATTAATAAAAAATAATATACAAAGTAAAACAATGCAACATGAAGCAAAAAGAATCATCTGAATTAACAAATCAAGAGCTGTTAGCCGAAGCAAAGAAAAAGAAATCAACTGCCATCATGAATGCCTTATTAATTGGATTTCTGTTTGGTATTGTAATTTACAGCGTTGTGAAAAATAATGTTGGATTTTTTACATTAATTCCTTTGTATTTTGTGTTTAAAATGTTGAATAATTCTAAAAAGGAGGAAGTTTTGGAGAAACCATGATGTTTTTAGTCTTCCTTTATAAAAGCATCTTCGCACCAGCGCTATGTTTTCTCAACATCTCAAGGTTGGCGCGCGCGCTTGTTGCAATGCGAGTATAGTAATAAGCAAACAAGGTTATTCTAATTTCTTACATGTATTAACATTAAAAAAACCTGAATTTTTGGTGTATTGTACCGTATTTGTTACGCAATATCATAACTTGGGTATTTCTATTTTATACAAATGAAAACGGAAGAAACAATCGCGTTACAGACGCTACAATATAAATCAACAAAACAAATGAGCGTTTTAATTTTCTTTTTTGGCGGAATGCTCATTCATCCGTTGGGTATATTGATTGCCAAATTGATGAATCGCTCAGGCAAGCACAAAGCAGAGAATCCCTTAGCCAAACTCGCTTTAGAAAGTACGTTGCTATTGTTTATTGGATTATTTATCGCCTATTTGATGCTGCCGACGAAGCCAGCTTGGTTTTTTCCAATTATGCTAATGATTATCGGAGGAAGATATGTTTTGTTCCAAACGATTTATGGGATGCGGTTGTATTGGGTGCTTGGTTTGCTATTGATTCTTGCAGGCCTTGTGTGCTTAATCTTGAATCAATCGTTTCATTATGGTGCGGTGATTGGGGGAGGTCTTGAATTGATTTTTGCGATGTTGATATTGAAAGGAGAGAGGAAGGTTTAAGAATTTTAAAATCGATTTGTCAAAAAAAAATTAAAAACTAATTAAAATGATCACACTACCCATCCTCCTATTCTTAATCTTCCTCACCTTAGCCGCTATCCATTTCAACTGGATGCTCGGTGGACAATGGGGATTTGACAATGCGCTACCAACCAAGCCTAATGGAGAAAGAGTCTTAAACCCTAAGCCAATAGACAGTGCAATTGTTGGAATCGGATTGACAGGGTTTGCTTTGTTTTATTTATTCACCTCCAGTATGGTCAACGTTGAAATACCTGATTGGCTTGTCAAATATGGTGGTTGGATAATCCCGTCCATTTTTATATTGAGAGCAATTGGCGATTTTAATTATGTTGGCTTTTTTAAAAAGGTAAAAGAGACTAATTTTGGACGAATGGATTCAAAATACTATTGTCCGCTATGCCTTTTAGTTGGAATAATTGGGGGGATTGTTCAAATAATGAAATGAGAATCCAATCAACGTCCTTTAAAAACAAAAAACAAAAAATGAAAAGAAGAAAATTTATCCAAAAAAACTGCCTTCGGTATACCATCTATTTTCCTATCCGCATTGCTCATATCCTGCGGAGACGATGAGGACCTCAAACCCATCACAACCGATAAAAAGATACTCATCATCGGTGCTGGAATTGCTAGATTGGCTGCTGCTAACTATTTCAAAGACAGAGGAATAACGGTCATGGTGATAGAGGCACAAGCGAAGGTGGGCGGAAGACTTTGTACCGATAGAAGTTTGGGGATTCCCTTTGATGAAGGGGCGAGTTGGATAGATGGGCCAGATGGGAATCCGATTACGTCGCTGGCAAATTCTGCGGGCACGAATACCTTTTTGACCGATGATGACAATCTTTCCGTTTTTGATATAGATGGTTCTGAATATACGGATGATATGTTGACGGTGGCAGAAGAGGCTTTTGACGATGCGGTAGAGTCCATTGACGGAGGTATCAATGAGAGTTTTATGACTGCTTTCTTGGCCGAATATCCGCAATATCAAAACAATCGCCTTTGGAAATATATGTTGTCTGTCTTTTTAGAATTTGATGTGGGAGGCGATATTTCTAAATTATCTTCGCTGGATTTTTATGACGATGAAGCTTACAATGGGGAAGATGTAATCGTCACGAATGGGTATGATACGATTACTGATTTTTTGGCGGAAGGCATAGATGTGCGGTTGAATGTAAAGGTCAACGAGATTGATTATTCGGGGGAAACGATTCAGGTAACGACCAATCAGGATGACTTTATAGCAGATTATGTATTGGTGACGGTGCCGTTGGGTGTCTTAAAAGAGGAAGTAATTTCGTTTACACCCGCGCTTCCGAGTCGCTTGCAATCGCCAATTGATAAGTTGGAAATGGGGGCAATCAATAAGTTTTTATGCGTTTGGGATACGCCTTTTTGGGACACTGATTTACAATACATTGGTTACACGCCCGAGACGA
>JBLHWU010000332.1:0-5244 GCA_047629355.1 Saprospiraceae bacterium
GCATTTTAGCTATCAAAACTTTCTGCCAAAATCCTGATTGCTATTTACTTTTAGACCGAACCAATTGGAAATATGGTAAAACCCATATTAATTTATTAGTCATCGGTTTATTGTATAGGGATGTTTTTATCCCTTTGGTTTGGCTTGATTTAGGACGTGCAGGCAACAGTAATTCGAACCAAAGATTAGTCTTATTAGACGAACTGCTCGACTGGTGGTCATTATCTGGTGTTCCTTTGCCTAAACTATATATTGCTGGAGACCGTGAATTTATTGGCTTTCATTGGTTTAAAAGGATTGCAGGAAAGGAATATTGATTATGTCATGTGTATTTCTACAAGTTTCAAACTTGAACTGTGGTTTAATGGCAAAATTAAAGACCGAAAATTAGGGCTAAAGATTATTCAACGATACCTTTCTTTTTCAGGAAAAGATAGCGTTGAAGCTGTTTTAATGTCAGAATTAATCGTTCGTTTAACCGCTTTTGATAATGACAGTTCCAGAGGAAAAGCAAAATACATTTTCTTGATGACCAATATGGAGGACATTACAGAAGCATCGAAATTTTATCGAAAAAGATATAAAATCGAAATTTGCTTTAAGCACCTCAAAAAATGTGGCTTACGTTTAGAAGATATGGCAGTACAAGGGCAGCACAAAACTGATTTAATGTTCGCCGCTTTGACCTTAATCTACATTATGGCAATTCAAAAAGGAATTGTCCATTTTGAAGAAATAGAACCACAAGAAATGAGGGTTTTTTATGATCCAAAACCATATATTGCTTCTGTAAAATCTGTTTTCATGCAGAGTTTTGAAGATTTATTGGCAACTGTCTTCTCTTTTGAACAAGTTTGCAAAGAAGTTTGCCAACTTTTTAAATAGATAGCTAAAACACAAAACCCTCTGTATCAACACTTTTACACTTTAGGAGAAGTTAATGTACAGTAGAATATCTAACTCCTCCATTTTTTTTCAAAACAAATAACAAATTCCCCCAACTCTAAATTACTGATTATCAATCCATTATTCTTCTTATTTTCATTTCCCATTTTCACCCTGTTTTTTTAATAAAAAATTACCCAATTATTCCTTAATTTCGCCGTCTATGAGACTAAAAAGCTTAGAAATTAAGGGTTTTAAGAGTTTTGCCAATCCGACCGCGATACATTTTGGGGAAGACGTTATTGGTATTGTGGGACCGAATGGGAGTGGCAAATCTAACGTCGTTGATGCGATACGTTGGGTATTGGGGGAACAGAAATCGAAGGAGTTGCGGTTGGACAAGATGACGAGCGTTATTTTTAATGGGACCAAGAAACGAAAGCCGGCGGGCGTAGCTTCGGTGTCCCTGACTTTTGATAATACTAAAAACATCTTACCAACTGAATATCAGAGTGTTAAGATTACGAGAATGCTCTATCGAACGGGGGAAAGTGAGTACCGTTTGAATGAGGTGCAATGCCGGTTGAAGGACATCACTAACCTATTTATGGATACTGGGATTGGGTCGAATTCTTATGCAATTATTGCCTTAGGGATGGTCGATGATATTTTGGCGGACAAGGAGGATGCACGGCGACGGATGTTTGAACAAGCAGCGGGTGTGTCGAAATATAAGCGTCGGAAGAAGGAGACGTTGAGTAAATTGAAGAACACGACGGCGGACTTGGAACGGGTAGAAGATTTATTATTTGAGATTGATGGGCAGTTGAAGTTATTGGAGAAACAAGCAAAGCGCGCGCGGAAGTATTTTGAAATGAAAGACCAGTACAAGTGGTTGAGTGTACAATTGGCGAATTTGAAGGTTTCGGCATTGAAAGAGCAGCACAAATCGGTGCAAAGTCAGTTGCAAAAAGAAGAAGATATTTATCGGCAGTCGGAGGTTGACGTTCGGCAGTTGGAAGCGGATTTGGAGCGAGAACGGAAGGCGAATTTGGATAAAGAACAAGCTTTGTCAAATCGGCAGCGGGAGTTGAATTCTTTGGTTGGGGGCATTCGGGGGATGGAGAATGATAAGCGGATGTTGGAACAGAAAAAGCAGTTTGTGGAGCAAAATAGGTCAAAATTAAGCCGAGATATTGAAGTTTCTACGCAGCGAATTGGAGAATTGGAGGGCGAGATTGAGAGTTACCGGATGAATTTGAATGAGGAAAAACGGCTGGAAATTGAGTTGGAAAAGCAATTGGATGATGCGGAAGAAGGTTTGGCAAATATCAAGAAGAATCATGGCGAACTGAAGTCGGATTTGGATATGGTGATGCAGGAACAACAGCGAGTAGAGCGAGAATTGTTTGAATTGGAGAAAAATAAAGCGATAAATGCCAATCAAATTGATACGTTGAAAGGAGATATGCAGCGCGGAGAAGCAGATGCGAAAAATCGGCGGGCAGAGATGGAAAATTTGCAGGGGAAAGTAGCAGAATTTAAGAAACAGGAGACTGAGAAGTTAGCAGAAATTGAAATAGCGGAAGCGGAACAAGAGAAACGGGCGGCGGCAATTGAGGAAGCAGAAACGAAGCGCGATGAATTGCAAAAGGAAATTCAAAAAGTGAATCGTTCTTTGGATAGCAAACGAAATGAATACAAATTGACCAAGAGTATGGTCGAGAATTTGGAGGGTTTTCCCGAAAGTATTCGCTTTTTGAGCAATAAGAAAAATTGGAAGAACAATGCGCCGTTACTATCAGATTTGATTTATGTGGAACAGGATTTTCGGGTGGCGATTGAGAATTACTTAGAGCCGTATTTGAATTATTATGTGGTGCAGACCTTGGAGGAAGCTTTTGAGGCGATTCAATTGTTGAGCAATGCACAAAAAGGGAAGGCTAATTTCTTTGTTTTAGATGCGTTTGCAGATTATTCTGAACCGATGACGATGTTGGCAGGGACGCAGAAGGCGACTGATTTAATACAAACGGATGAGCAATATCGGAAGTTGATTAGTCATTTATTGGAAAATGTTTTAGTAACGGATAATGAGACGATTAGTCAAAACTTGCCTGATGATAATATGACAGTCTTGTCTAAAACTGGGCGGTTTGTGCGGCGTAAATTTTCGATTGGTGGTGGTTCGGTAGGTTTGTTTGAAGGAAAGAAAATTGGTCGGAAGAAGAATTTAGAAATTTTAGAACAGGAGATTAAAAAAGGAGAGAAAGAAGAGACTAAATTATCGACTGAATTTTACAATGTTAAGCAGAAGATTGACCAATTCAAGGCGCAAAATACGCGGGAAATTATCAAACAGCAGCGAGCTGCTTTGAATCGAATTCTGCAAGAGAAAGTGAGTGTGGCGGCACGGTTGGAAAGCTTTGCAAGTTATGTGCAAGAGGCAGATAATAAGAAAACAGCAGGGCAGGGTAGAGTGGAAGAATTGGAATTGGCGAATGTGCAAATTGAAAAGGAATTGACGACAAAATTGGCGATGACGCAGAAAGCAAAAGAGGCGATTTCTAATACAGATGGCTCCTTTCGGCAGGTTGCGGAAGCGTTGAGTAAGGCGAGTACCAATTTTAATGAAAAGAATATTGAGTTCATTAAGCAGCAAAATAAGGTTGGGAGTTTTCAGCGAGAATTGGCGTATCGAGAGAAACAGTTGGATGAAATCAAGGTGACCTTAGAGACAAATAACATTACGATTGCGCAGTCGGTAGAAGAAGTTGGATTTTTGGTGGAAGACATTGAAAAGTTGGAAAAGTTGCTACTCGAAATGTATGAAGAGAAGAAGGAAAAAGCGGGTGTTTTGACGGAAGCGGAACAGACTTACTTCAAAGCAAGAGGTGGTGCGAATGAAATTGAAGATAAGATTAGAAAGGTGAATAAAGTGCGGCAAGATGCGCAGATTCTGGTGAATCGGTTGAAGGATAAATTGACGGATGTGCGGTTTAAGTTGCAGTCGGTGGCGGAGCGTTTGAAGATTGAATTTTCGGTCAATATCAATGATATCGAGCAATTGATGAAAGAAATGCTTGACCCTGAAAATGTAGAAGCTGCAAAAACAGGCGAAGACAGTAAGGAAGGCGAAGTGATGCCGGAAGGTATAAAAATCAAGCGGAAAATCACCGAAATGACGGAAAATGAACTGCAACTCAAGGTGGAAAAGCTGCGTGGTCGCTTAGATAATTACGGAGAAATCAACCCGATGGCAGTGGAGGCTTATGATGAAATGAAGGAGCGTTTTGAGAATATTACGACGCAGCGAGATGATATTTTGAAAGCCAAAGACGACTTGCTGGCAACGATTCAAGAGATTGAAATTAAGGCAACGGGACAGTTTCTTGAGGCATTTGATAAGGTCCGAGTTTATTTTATTGATATTTTTAGAAGCCTGTTTTCGGAAGAAGATAACGCGGATTTGATATTGTTAGAGCCGGATAATCCGTTGGAGAGTAAGATTGAAATTGTGGCAAAACCAAAGGGGAAACGACCGCAATCTATCAATCAATTGTCGGGTGGAGAAAAGACCTTGACGGCGACGGCTTTGTTGTTTGCTTTGTACCTGTTGAAACCTGCGCCATTCTGTATTTTTGATGAGGTAGATGCGCCGTTGGATGATGCGAATATTGAGAAGTTTAATCGGATTATTAAGAAGTTTTCGAAGGATTCGCAGTTTGTGATTGTGACGCACAATAAGCAGACGATGGCGGCGGTGGATGTAATTTATGGGGTGTATATGCAAGAGCAAGGGGTGAGTGCGGTGGCGCCGGTGGATTTTAGGGATTTGTTGCATACGGCGGAGTTGGAGGCGGTGAGTTAGGGGACGGCGCACCGACACATCTCCATCGGATGTAAACGGCAAGAGACCAAGATCGTTTTTTGTGGGAAAAAGATGTATATTTGACTATCAAATTAAAAAACACCTAAATAATGACTAATTTTTTCCAATTCCTTGCATGTTTTTTACTTCTTACTGTCAATAATCTGCAAGCTCAAAATATTGTTTTTCAAGATTCTATATTTAAAAACAAATTAATAGGATTAGGTGTAGATCTAAATTTAGACAATGAGATAAGTATGGTGGAAGCGGAAAGTGTAGTTCTTCTTAATCTGGGGTAGTTACAGGAGTAGGATGGGCAGCCAGCGAGTTATTCCTTTCATTGGGAACACTTTTCCAACTACCTTCCTCCAAACCGTGCGTGCCACTTTCACGGCACACGGCTTTCCAGTAATCCTTTATTTCACTTTTTGACCGTCGTATCTTCCATAGGTGATGTTTTGATGACAGCCATGACAAACGACAATTAC
>JBLHWU010000333.1:0-5240 GCA_047629355.1 Saprospiraceae bacterium
GAAAATCAATAATATTTCAAATTTAAGTCAAAACTGATTATCCACTTTTCAAGAAAACCTGAATGGCATAAACTATTGATTATTAGCGACTTAATTACTTAACAATATGTTTGTAAGAAAACCCTTTTACCAGAAGTGAGTTATGAAACTTATTCTAATCCCGAAGGTTGGCATGGAAAAAGTTGGAAAGATGCGATTTTCCAACTGATGCACAGGTAGCGGATACCTCCAAGGTATCTGCTACCTGTGACCTCATTTACTCCCGCTCCACCTTCACCCTAACCCCCTCCGAATGACTCGAAAACTCCGGCGCATACATACTCTGCACCGTCGTCACCCCATTCGAAAAGTCCCCCGCCAACACCACTCGCAACGGATATTCAAATACATAAGTCCCCTTCGGCAAGCGACTAAAAAAGAAGTTGGTCGAAGCATCGCGCGTACTCTCGTAATAGCCCAAACCATCCTGCCATTTATAGCGACTCATCGCATTAATTGGCTCAAAACCACTCGCTCGCATGTCCTTCATATGGATGTATTCCATGTCTCTATCGACGCGGAGTTCGATGCGGACTTTGAGCTTTTCCCCAGGATTAAGTTGCTCATTATCAATCGTTTGCAATTGCTCGCCTCTATCGCCATCCGTCACTAAAAACAACTGCTTTTTAATCGTCAGCGGCGTTTCCTCAAAGGTTTTTATTTTATCCAAATCCTCAAAATATTGCCAGTACATCCCGCCCCAAGCAGGGTGTTTGTTTGGATTGGAAACCGTGACAGTCGCCATTGATTTATCCACTTTTTCGCCATCAATACTGGTTTTAAAATAACCCATTCCAGCCTGTGCGGATTGCTGTGCCGTTTTGATTTGTGCGTTCAAATCAGCGGCTGCTTTTGCATCAAAATTAACGTGAACTGGCGCACTTTCGTCCAACCAATTTGCACCCGTAGCCAATAGCGCATACGTCGCTGCGGCGGTTGCTTTCGTCGTTTTCCAATGATTGGTTTGCTTGTTTTTCAGCAACCAAACTTTCAGGTCATTCACCGACTTCGCATCCTGTGCTACCACATCAAAAACCTCAATCATCAGCGAGTGCGTTTCTATCGGCAACTGATACCACCAATAGCCTCGGTTGTATTTCCAATACATACCCATTTCGTCGCTGTTCAACGAGCGTTCGCGCAAAGATTTAACGATGGCATTCGCCGTTTTTGGTTGCTCCACACGGAAATTGGCTAAAGCAATCAAACCTTCTTGATACATGCCTTTTTTCGTCCAATATTTATCCGTCTGACCTCGGTAATAATCAAATACGCGTTGCGCTTTGCCTTCCAAGGCGATGTATTTTTGACCTTTCGATGGATTCGCATTTCCTTTGTTCGCTTGCGCCGTTTGCTTATTTAAAAAGAACGACCGAGCGTACAGATAATGAATTTCTAAATTACCTAAATGGTCATCTTCCCACTTCGTTTTGCCTTCTTTTACTCGTTTTTCCAACTCCTCATATCGCTCCACCATCCGCGCATCAATGTACGAAATGGCATCGCGTACCATGCGCCAAGTCTCCCCATTTTCTGTCACATCCGCCACACCCAATGCATCCAAATGACCAAACCCTTCCACCAAATATTGCGTAATATACCAGCTATCTCGACCGCCCGGAAACCACGACCAACCGCCATTTGACAACTGCCGTTCCTTCAATTTCCGAAACGCTACATCTTGCTCGTGACTCATTTTATTCAAGTCAAACAACAGCGCAATATTTTTCTTTTGCTGCTCCTCACTTTGCGCATTCAGCACCCACGGCGTTTCTTCCAAAAGGGCAGATTTCAACTCCTGATTTTTACTCAAATTAGAAGCCAACGCTTCTGGTTCATAATCTCTCCATTTTTCAAAAACCGCCTTAATCTTCGGTGTCGAATTCGCCACATGCGAAGCCAAGGTATTTGCATAATACCGACTAAAAACCTGCTCCGTACAATCATACGGATATTCCATCAAATACGGCAAGGCTTGCACCGCATACCAAGCTGGATTCGAAGTAAATTCAACCGTCAATTGATGATGTGACAAACTCTCACTATCCGCATTTTTCAAACTCTGCAACGTAAAGGTCTTCGTCGAATTCTCCCGCACCGGCAAAGGCATCGTTTCCGTCACCAACATCCGATTAGACAACACCGGCACAACACTTCGCTCGGCATCTGAAAAGTCGCCCGCTTGCGCAAAAACCGTATGTTCAATCAAAGAAACTTCACTCACATCAGGCACTTTAAATTTCCAACTCAACAACTGCGAAGCGCCGGGCTGTAAATCCTTAAAATCTCGCTCCTGCAATAACAATTGCACACCCATCGTCTTCCCTTTTTCAGGAAAAATATCCTCGCCTGTCATCGGATTTTTCAATTCCAATTTATACGTACCACTCAATGCTTTATCACTCAAATTCACCACTTTCGCTGTGTATTCAATCAAATCTCGTTCACGGAAAAATCGCGGTGCATTTGGCATCACCATTAAGTCTTTTTGGGTCACGACTTCATTCGTAGTCGTTCCAAATTTCAAATCTTTCGTATGTGCCAAGCCTAAGAATTTCCACTTGGTTAACGCTTCATTCATCGTGAATTTAATCAACACATTCCCTTCTGCATCCGTCATTAGATTGGGGAAGAAAAAGACAGTTTCGTTAAGGTTTGTACGGACTTTAATATTAGAAAGGTCGGATTTATTTTCACCGCCTTCCTCTTCTTTTTTACTGGAAACACCCGCAATTTTTGCAGGGACTGCATTTGCAGATACTGTTTCCATGTTCGCTATTTCATCTTCAGAAACAACCGAATCTTCCATAGCCATCATATCCCCTTCCATTTCAGGCGCAGGTGCAGAACGCCTTTTATTAGCCCTTGGAGCCGCACTCATCGCAATATTCCCATAAGACTCATATCTTCTTTGATAAAAAGTAAATCCAAACCAATTCAATCGCTCAAAAACACGCTGTCCAAGACCACCAGAACTATTATTCCAACCCTGATAAAACCTCGGTCGCGTCGCACTAAATCCCTTTGCTTCCCACCGCATCTGTGAATAATTCATTGGAAACAAATTCATATTCCAACTATTTGCCGCAAACTCATCCAAGGACGCATCGTACATCGCCGCAACCATTTCAGCAGCTACTTTTTCGCCTTTCGGTCCTTTGATTTTCAGTGTCCATTCTTCGGCTTGTCCTGGCCGCAATTTATCACGGAAGGTACTATATTCAATCGTCAAATCTTTATTTTTCCACGGCACTTGCAACGAATTCGATTGGTTAAAACTACGATTGTGTTGTGCATAGCTGAAATGATAAAAAACATTCCCTCTATCCGCTTCTTGCACGGTGTAATTTTGTTTATTTAAATCTTTTACCGTCAGCCACTTTCTGGAAATAATGTCCCCATTTCTTTCCATTTCAAAAAGAATCGGCAAAGATTTTTCTGCTGTTCCAAAATAGATTTCCGCCGTCTCGTGTGGTTCAAAAACCGACTTTTCTAAATGATGCCAACCGACCGCTGCCACAGGAATATTTTTATTACTTAAATCATAAATCTGGAAGTTCTTTTTCTTTTCCACTTCCGTACCGAATCGGTCTTTTGTTTTTATCGTCAAAACGTATTGTCCCGTTGTCAATTTGCTTTTTGGCAACAATAGTTCTTTCGCTTTTTCGGTATCAAACTTTTCATTAAAAACTGTGCGCTCCACTTTCCAATTCTGAATTTCATCTTCTTCTCCAAAAGCAAGGTGTGGAAATACCTTTTTAAATTGACCTTCCGCAATCATCTGATTATCAGGCTTCGCCCAAAAACGTTTTACAAAAACGGTCTCTGGTACTTTCAATTTTTCAATCAAAACTATCCCCGTCGCTGCTTCAAACGCTCCATTCAAGTTCAAACTCGAAATCGTCAACCTTTTCAAACTATCCGCATTGAGTTGACTCGCCAACGGCACATCAATTTGCAAAGCAATCACACCCACTTTCACCTGCTGCGTCCCCGTGTGCGTCTCGCCCGTAATGTCCACCACATCCGCCGAAACGGTATAGATAAACTCTGGCTTTTTGTCCATCGGCACACTGCGGTCAGGCAATGCCGTAAACTCAATGTCAAACTTTCCTTCTGCGTCCGTCACCGCTTCCCCCGTCGCAATTTGCTGACTTTCCGAACCCCATGGATTGTAACCACCTCTCCAATACCACCAAGGCATCCACGGAAATCGAACTTCTCGCACAACCCGATATTTCACCGAAGCCCCATCAATATTATTGCCTGCAAATGCAACTGCTTTACCCGTCACTTTCACCGTTTCATCCAATTTAAAACTTCCCGTAATTGGCTCAAAATTCACCTCAAATTTTGGACGTTTATATTCCTCTACTTTGAAGTTTTTTGAACTGCCTCCAATAGAAGACTGAATCGTCATATTTCCCAACAAGCCACCCTGCGGTGCAGTAAAATTACCGTTGAATGTTCCATATTCATTCGTCTGCAATTCCTGCTTTGCCACCTCCTGGTAATTGGCATCTCGGAAGGTAACGGTCACTTTTTTATTTGCCAAAATCGACGGCATTCGCTCCGTATCTGTTTCAATAGCAATACCTTTAAAATACACCGTTTGACTAGGTCGATAAATAGCGCGGTCAAGAAAAAAATGAGTCGTTTGCTGCTTACGTGGATTGTTGTCGTAACTGTAAGAACTGTAGCGGTCATTCAAATACAAAGAATCCTTTCCCGATTTAAAAAGGACACTATATTGGTTGTTATCATACCGATTTTTCTTTTCTAAATCAGGTACTTTTAAAAATCCATTCTCATTACTGACTACCTTTTTTGCATCTTTAGAAACCTCCTCTAAACTATTATTCGCATTGTAATTTACTTTTGAAAAATAAGCCTCCACGCCTTGCATCGGCTGTCCATTTTCTCGATTAAAAACCGTAAATTCATCTACTCCCGTATTGATGCGACGATACCAATTTCCGATTTTTGAAATATTCGTAAATGCATAACCCGCGGTCCCGTTTGCTTTTGAAAAATCCGCATTATTCGATACCATCACACAATATTGCCCCAAGGGTAAACCTTCGAGCATCAACTCCGTCGTATGCTGCCGATAATCGCCAATTTGTGGCAAATTATTGGACGTTTTTTGCACCGTTGGCAAGCCATTCAAATAATTTAAAACTTGGTTGTTGTTATTTCTA
>JBLHWU010000334.1:0-5181 GCA_047629355.1 Saprospiraceae bacterium
GCTATTTCAAGCTAAATTTTAGCCAAAATATCGCAAGTCTTGACTTTTTGGTTCTTTTTTGTCAAGAAAAAAGAACACTAAGCAAGGAAGAACAACTTCCCATTTTAAAGTGACAAAGTAGTATTAAATAATCGACACTTTTGACATAGGATATTTTTTGTTTAAGAAAAAAAAAATCCTTTAATAGTCCTTCTATTGAAGGCATTTTTAAGTTTTTTAAACGGAAAATAGTCCTGTCGAAAAGTTTCGATTATTTAGGAGCAGCTACTTATATCCTAAAAACATCTAAAACGAAGAGATATCTATAAACCGTTTCTAACTTAAAACGACAAAATTTCATAATGGATATAAAAAGGGAGAACATATTTGATAATGGATTTGCTTACTTTAAAGAACACACCAATTTGACAAAAGCATTCCCAATTAATGAGGAAATGCCATCTGAATCCTATTATATTATTTGGGTAAAAAAAGGGATGATTAACCTTCTTGTTGATGATATTCTTGTCTCTTTGGATACGAATCAAATGACATTCTTAACGCCATCAAAAAAAGTAAAAATAATCGAGAATCATGGACAGGTAAAAATTTTGCAATTTAATAGAGCCTTCTATTGTATTAGAGAAAATGACCATGAAGTATCGTGTGAAGGGGTTCTCTATCGGGGAGCATTGGGTGTACCAATAGTGGAGATTCAAACTCCTAAACAAGCTAATAGTTTTGAACGATTATTAGGTATCTTGGCAGAAGAATTTGAGATAGTGGATAGTATTCAGGAGGAAATGTTGAGAGTTATTCTTAAAAAATGGTTGATAAAGTCAG
This sequence comes from Saprospiraceae bacterium, assembly GCA_047629355.1. Lineage (GTDB taxonomy): Bacteria > Bacteroidota > Bacteroidia > Chitinophagales > Saprospiraceae > CAYUNA01. Next base: position 823 of record JBLHWU010000334.1, read on the forward strand.
TAAGAATTGCAAAAGAACAGAGGAAAGTTGTAGGTCACTACAAGCCCCGTGTAGAATTGATACAAGAGTTTAACGTCTTATTAGAAAAGAACTATCGAACTTTTCATAAAGTTAGTGATTATGCGAAATTGTTGAATAAATCTCCAAAAACGTTGGCGAATCAATTTAAACAATTAGAAGAAAGAAGCCCACGAGAACTTATTCAAAAAAGAGTTATTTTAGAAGCAAAACGATATCTGATGCATTCTAGTTTAAGGGTAAAAGAAATCTCTAATGAATTAGGATTTGAAAATGCTTCGGTCTTTTCTAATTTCTTTAATAACAAAACGGACTTAACACCAAGTAAATTTAGAGAAATTTATCGCAAATAGGGAAATTCAAAGCACTAGGGAAGTATTCACAATCATTGAGGAAGTATAAATTAAAGGTTGACCTTAATTAGACATAATTTTGCAGGATAAAGACAAGATAAGTAAGTGACCTTATTTATTTGGGTAAAATTTGAAGATAAGATTTTTTCGATAGTTTTCTTTTAAAAATCGTTGCATGGTCTGCATCACGGAACTATTTTTAAGAGGAAAATAGCGGAATAAAGATGTTTTCAAATTACCCCAATAAATAGTGTCACTTACTTAAGTAACAATTATCTTACTCTTTTAGAATTTGAAAAGAGTTCTAAGAAAACGGTATTGGTATGCTTAAAATTAAATAAGGGATTTGGCAGGATGCTAATCTTTTATATGCCTGTGGAACAAGTAACTGGAGTAAAAATAAGGAGAGCTCGATTAAGACAGTGAAATAAATAAATTCAGATTTTTGGGAGTGAAGTTTTCACGTTCCTTAGTAGCAATTGGGAAGGATATAAGTTATGATTCAAATCATCTTACAACAATCCAATTACAGACGATGGTATTCGATTTTCAGGTGGGACACATGAAGGAAATAATGGTTGCCGAGTTATTCATATCAATGAAAAAGGAGGAGCAATTAATCAGGAAAAAGCACCCTATAAATATCCTAGTCTGCCCGCATGGGTTAAGAATCTGAATCTATTTATTTCGCGTTCCTAATTCTACATTAAGACTCTTAAATTCGGTGCAAAAAACAAAGGGAGTTTGAGGGAGAAAAATGGTTTTAAAACCATTTTTCTCTCTCAAGTCTCTCTCCCCCGCCGCCGAAGGTGGCGGGCTGGGTATTTTTGAGGGACAAAACCGGGCTTAACGCCCAATTTTATCTCTCAAACTCCCTATTGATGGAAACTGAAACAAGAGTCTTAATATAGAACTAAGTAGGTGACCTTAAATAACGGTGAAAGAATAAGTTCCCCAACTATACTCGTTTATTTTGGTCTTAGTTTTTGCTTTTGAAATAGGCGTTATCTATACATAATAACTGTTTCAAAAGTGAAAAATAAAAGCAAAAGAAATACAGGAGGGTTGGGGAAGTTATTTTTTGACTGTTACTAAGGAGGTGCTTAGCACTTTCTATTTTCTTCACGAAGTTGTTTAACAAAATTTCAGTAAAACAATTTCAGTACATAAAAAACACGATTAATGAAAAATGCAATTGAAAAGAATTTGCAACACCTCTTCTCCCTATTGAAGGAAGCTAAATTCATCGAGGCAATGGAAACATACCTACATGATGATGTGGTTTTGCAAGAAGCTAATGAAGCACCAAAACACGGCAAGCTTCATTGCATAGAGTTTGAACATGATTTCATCAATAATCAACTGGCAGAATTTGTCCGTTATGAGGTTAAAAACTATGCGGTTCAAGGAAACCATTCCTTTTATGATGCAATCATGGAATTGAAGTTAAAAGATGGTAGTACAATGCTTTCAGAGCAAGTCGTTGCTACCGAATGGAAAGATGGCAAGATTTATCGGGAACGGTATTATCATGCTTAGAAATGTGAAGTTATTTGCTTCCCGTTTTATAAAAACTGTTTTGTTTTTCTCTGCCTTACATTTTTTCAAAATCCAAAAAGAGCATGCTAAAAATCAGGTAAAATACAATGATTTCCTCTCCTGCTAGGATTTTGTAAAAAAATAAGGTAGAGATTTTTTATGAAAGTCCATGTTTTAACAATCATTATTTATGAAAAAAACATATAGAATTCTTCCCTTATTCTTTCTTTTCTCAATGGCGCTAACTGCTCAAATAGAGTCAGAACATCATAATAAAGAAAAAAAAGAAACAGGTATATTCGAAATCATAACTTCTGGTATTTATGCTTATTCCTTTGAACATGAAGAAGGCCTATTTGGAACAGAAATACATCTTACCTATTGGTTTACCCATAAATGGGGAAGTGGAGTCTCTTATACCGCAAAATTTGAAGACAAAGAAGCATTGCACGACATAGCCCTGCTTGCCAGCATGAATCCTACTAAATGGATAACGCTAAACCTCGGACCTAACTTTGCTTTGTCAACGAAACACCGAGATTTTGAATTGGGATTCTATACCGAATCAGAGATTAATATTCGACTAACGGAATGGTTTCAATTCGGTCCAGTACTGGGTGCAGTTTTTAGCGAAAATACCGAAGGATCTCTGGGATTTCATTTAGGTTTTGAATTTTGAGAAAATGTCATTCCACATCGAGGCTTTTTTTAATTCAAAACTAGGTTAGTTGGATGATTTAAAACAACATGGTCATTAATTTTGGTACATTGCGCGCTGACCGCTCTATTTATCAAAGTATCCGCCTTCTTAAAAATATTGTTTCAGCCACTCGTTTGGACATTGGACACAACTTTGAGGATAATTCTGATGATTGGAATTCTTCAAAAAACTCCATATTTTAACAAAAAACAATTTCATAGCAATTATGTCAGACGACTTAAAAAAACAAGCAAAAAAGCAGGCAAAGAAAATGGACAAAGCCCTTATGGAAGAAATGGGAATTGACCAAGACAAGTTGAAAAGCCTCAAGAAAAAATTGGCAAAAGTAGAAGGACATCCTGAACGAGGCATCGAAACTTGGTTTAGATTAACCTCCAAAAACCTCTATACCCGTCGTCAGATTGTGGATACCAAATCCAATATTTTGGTGACCGTCAATTCCATTATTATCTCCGTTATCTTGGGTAGTTTATACACTCAATTAGACGAAGACCCACATTTGATTTTTGCAATTGGACCAATGATTTTGACTAATTTATTGTCTATCAGCTTTGCGATTTTTGCCACTCGTCCAATACTCAGAAAAGGAACTTTTGATAAGGAGTCCGTGAAAAATAAAAGCATCCAATTGATGACTTTTGATGATTTTTATAAAATGTCTGAATCTGATTATGAATGGGCCGTCGGAGAATTGATGCAAGATGGCGATTTACTATACAGTACCATCAAAAAAGACATTTACACTTTAGGTGTGGATTTGAATAAGCGTTACAGAAGCATTCAAATGGCTTATAATGTATTTTTGATTGGATTGACTATTTCGATAGTTATGTTTGGTAGTTGCCACATTTTCTATTAAGCAATAGGTTTAAATTTAAATAATTGGTTTAAATTTTTCTACCAAAACAAACAGGGTAAGCCGAAAACTGATTAAGAGTAGGCATAAATTATAAAAATTATTATTAATGGCAAATTCACATTTAGAAACCTTCAAAGCGACCGCACAAGGGAATGGGTGGCCAACTAAAGTTGACATTACAGACACAGATTGGAAGCTTCAATTAGATGAACCGGCTGAGGATGGCGGATTGAATTCTGGACCGAATCCTATGCAATATTTTACCGCTTCTTTAGCTGGATGCCAAAATGAACAGGCTCAAGTTGTTGCGGAAGAACTCTCCTTGAATATTGAACAAATTGATATAAATATTGAAATTGACTTGGACCTTTCAGGCTTTATGGGAACATCAGATAACTCAAATGGCAGTTATAAAAACGTGCGACTGAATGCAATAGTTACAGGAAAAGCAACGGATGAAGAAGTAAAAAGCATGGGACAAAAAGTCGATGCTCGTTGCCCAATCTTAGCTTTGTTACGCACGAGTGGGTGTAACATTGAAAGTAATTGGAGTAAAAAATAATTCGTGCTTAGTAACGGTCAAAAAATAACTCCCCCAACTCTCCTATATTTCTTTTGCTCTTATTTTTTACTTTTGAAACAGTCATTATGTATAGATAACTCCTATTTCAAAAGCATAAACTAAGACCAAAATAAACGAGTATAGCTGGGGAATTTATTCTTTCACCGTTACTTAAGTAAGAGACATTGTTTATTTGGGTAAAATTTGAAGATAAGATTTTTTCGATAGTTTTCTTTTAAAAATCGTTGCATGGTCTGCATCACGGAACTATTTTTAAGAGGAAAATAGCGGAATAAAGATGTTTTCA
>JBLHWU010000335.1:0-5032 GCA_047629355.1 Saprospiraceae bacterium
ATATTTTCGCTACGATGATTGCCTGGACTAAATTAGAAATGCTGAGTAAAAGACAGCAAACTAATCATTTTGACCTCAAAGCTCAATTGTACGCTAAAGCTATCAAAACTGCTTTTGGCATTTTACAGCAATTAAAACGAGTACAATTGAAATTAGAACCAGATTCTTTTTCTACCCAATCACTTTTAAATAGGTAGAAATAAAACACTATATTTTTGTTCTTAAAAGAACACTTGTTCTGTCTAATATCTCTACGCCTTTTTGTAACTTTTTGTAAAAGGGGTGCGTAAGGTCAGTTACTAAGTAACGATAAAAAAATAATCGAACAATCAAAGGAGTAAGATTTTTTCGTTAGTTTTCTCTAAAAAATTCTTAAATAATCCCTTTATTGAAGTATTTTTTAGAGGAAAATAACGGGAAAATATACTTTTTAGATGTTCGATTAATTGTGTCCAGGTACTTAATATCGTATAACAAACGTTTTCTAAAAATTTGAGAAGTGAGAAAATCTTAAATTTTTCGAGCTTCATAAAAAACAACGCGCGCTACCTACGGCAGCGAGGGAGAGAGACTTGAGGGAGAAAAATGGTTTTAAAACCATTTTTCTCCCTCAAACTCCCTTTGTTTTTTGCACCAGATTTAAGAGTCTTAATGTAGAACTAAGGACAACTTTTATTAATTTTAGACAATTTTTAAAATTCAAAAAATTGCCCTATGAAAAAATTTCTCATTCCCACCCTCTTCCTAATCATCATCGCCCTCAGTTTCTACATTTTTAAAAAGCAAAAAGCAATTAAGAACTCCATAGATAATATTGAAGACCTTATCAAAGCACGTTCTAAAAAGCCGGTTGAAAAACCAATCGCCCCCCCCGCACCGACCATATCAAAAAAGCCAAAATTTCAAGACATCGAATCGGATGTTATTGACAAGACACCGCTCAACTTAGTCACTCAAAAATTTACCCTTTCTACTGGCGAAGCCTTGGAATTAGATTTGCCTAAAGGCTATAAAATCTACCCAGCCGCCGAAGGAATCCCTCGCGTCCGCTTTTTTGCGAAAGCACCCGACGGACGCTTATTCGTTACTGGCATGCACAACTTAACGGACAACAAAAAAGGTAAGGTCTACATTTTAGAAAACTTTGATGAAGACACTAAAAAGTTTCAAAAGGTGACGGTTTGGAAAGATAAATTACGCAATCCCAATAGCGTTGAATTTTATACCGATGAAAATGGTGAAAACTGGCTATACTTGACCGTTACGGATTCTCTCGTACGCTATCCTTATCAAAATGGCGAACACCAACCTTCTCACAAACCCGAAAAAATCGCTGATTTCCCAGGCGACGGTTTAAGTTATAAATACGGTGGTTGGCATTTGACACGCACGATTTCTTTCCACGACAATAAATTATATGTCTCGGTCGGCAGCAGCTGCAATCTCTGTGAAGAACGCGAAGATGAACCATTTCGAGCGGCTATTGCCGTCATGAACCCTGACGGCAGCAACCAAAAAGTCTATGCAAAAGGCATCCGAAACGCTGTCGATATTGATTGGATTGAAGGTAAATTGTATGCGACCAATATGACAGCCGACCACTTGGGTAAAATGAAACCCAATGACCCTTTTTATGAAATCAAAGAAGGTGAAAATTATGGCTGGCCGTATTGCTACGAACACGAACAAAAGATGTTTGACGAAGACCCAGAGAATCAATCTGAAAACCGTGTCGCGAAGAAAATCGTGAAGAATTCTTGGGATAGAAAAACAATTAACTGTGTCGATATTCCCCCAGCGTATTCCTTATTCGAGGCGCATGGTTCGCCACTGGGATTTGCCTACTTTGGAGAAGAAACTAAGGGTACAGCATTACAAAATTACTTTCTGGCGTCCTTACATGGTTCGACGGTTGCGAAAGTCGGTACAGGGCATCGAATTGTTCGTTTCAAAAAAGGCTTTGCGCCCGAACCTTTTATTGATAATTTTTTAAAAAATGGCAAACGAGTCGGGCGACCTTGCGATATTTATCAATGGGATGAAGATTCGTTTTTCTTTTCAGATGATTTTAAGGGAGTGGTTTATTTTGTAAAAAAGAAGTCTTAAAAAAACATGGTAATCTTAAAAATCACCATGTTTTAAACTTACCATAGATTCAAAACAGCAAATTCCATCTTTTAAAACCTAAAATACTTTACCTTTGCGAAAATTTTTCAAAAATAATCAATGCGCCGTTTTTAAAATCCTAATTACCAACGCATTGCGAAATAACTGACCAATCAACCAATTACAAGTAACTAAATAAAATCCATGACCACCACAACCTATAAAATGGAGTATAAAAGAGGACAACTTTCGGACGAAACGCTACTGCAATTGCACGAGCAACTCCTCCGTCCACGTATGATTGAAGAGAAAATGCTCAAATTGCTACGGCAAGGGCGCATTAGCAAATGGTTCTCGGGCATTGGTCAGGAGGCTATTTCGGTTGGCGCAACGAGTGCGCTGTTGGAAGATGAAATGATTTTCCCCATGCACCGAAACTTAGGTGTTTTTACGACTCGCGACATTCCTTTGGAACGTCTTTTTTGCCAATGGCAAGGCAAGGCAGCTGGTTTTACCAAAGGACGCGACCGTTCGTTTCACTTTGGTAGCTTGGACTATAATATCGTCGGAATGATTTCGCACCTCGGACCACAATTGTCATTAGCAAGTGGCGTTGCCCTTTCCCATAAATTGGCAGATGAAGCGCGTGTCTCCTTAGCATTTACAGGAGAAGGCGGAACGAGTCAAGGAGAATTCCATGAGGCTTTGAATACCGCTTCCGTTTGGAAATTGCCCGTTATTTTCATTATCGAAAACAATGGCTACGGCTTATCTACACCGACAAGTGAGCAATACAATTGTGAAGATTTAGCTGACCGAGCGATTGGTTACGGCATGAAATCAGTCATTGTCGATGGCAATAATATTTTGGAAATGTACCATACCATTTCTAAATTAGCAGCGGAAATGCGCGACAATCCTGAACCGGTCTTGATAGAAGCGAAGACCTTCCGAATGCGTGGACACGAGGAAGCTTCGGGTACAAAGTACGTCCCAAAAGAGTTGATGGAAGAATGGACATTGAAAGACCCAATCAGCAATTATCAGCAATTTTTAATAGAAGAAGGGCTATTAGATGAAGAGAGAATTGCTGAATTAAAAGCAAAATATAAAACAGAAATCGAACAAGGTTTGGAAATGGCTTACGCCGAACCAGAAATGACTTCGACAATTGAGCAAGAATTAGCGGATGTTTATGCACCGCATGACAGTCGTAGTCTTGCGCCAGAAACAGATGCAGTTTCTGAAAAACGATTTATCGACGCCATTTCGGACGGCTTGCGACAGTCGATGGAAAAGCACAATAACCTCATTTTGATGGGACAAGACATTGCAGATTATGGCGGTGTTTTTAAAATCACGGATGGCTTTACCGAGGCTTTTGGCAAAGATAGAGTGCGCAATACGCCCTTGTGCGAAAGTGCGATTATTGGCATCGGGTTGGGTTTGAGCATGAAAGGATATAAGACGATGGTCGAGATGCAATTCGCAGATTTTGTGACTTGTGGTTTCAACCAGATTATCAATAATTTAGCAAAATTGCACTACCGTTGGGGCGAAAATGCAGATGTAGTGATTCGGATGCCTTGTGGTGGCGGTGTCGCTGCTGGACCATTTCACTCACAGACGAATGAGGCTTGGTTTGCACATACGCCGGGTTTAAAAGTGGTTTATCCATCTTCGCCGAGTGATGCAAAAGGATTGTTATTGGCTAGTTTGGAAGACCCAAATCCAGTACTGTTTTTTGAACACAAAGCGTTGTATCGTAGCTTGACGGAAGAAGTGGCAGACGACTATTATACGCTCGAAATTGGCAAAGCGAAATTGGTGAATGAAGGCGAGCAATTGTCCATCATCACTTACGGAATGGGCGTGCATTGGGCGAAAAAACTCGTTGCAGAAATGGGGGTCGATGCCGATATTTTAGACTTGCGTTCTTTATTGCCATTGGATTATGATGCGGTCTCTGCAACGGTTGAGAAGACTGGAAAAGCGTTGATTTTGCACGAAGACACTGTTTATGGTGGGCTTGGTGGCGAGTTGTCGGCATGGATTTCGGAGCATTTATTTGAGCATTTGGATGGGCCGATTTTGCGCGTTGGTAGCTTGGATACACCGGTGCCGTTTGCGAAGAATTTAGAGAAAGATTATTTGCCGTTGCAGCGTTTTCGGGCGGCGGTAGAGAAGCTAATTGCGTATTAGTATCGTATAACAGCAGTTTACTTTTACTCTTGGCGCAAAAAATTTCAACACATAATTTCACATAGCCACATAGCTTTTAGTAGGTTACTAAGAGCTATGTGTGCTTATTTTTTCATTTCTTGAAAGAGCTAAATTTAGTTCCACACAGCTATGTGTTAAAAAAAATGGAATAAATTCCAATTCAATTAGTGAAACGAATTTAATCAAGTTTCAACAACTAAAATCGAATAATTAACCAAATCATGACTTTAGAACAAGCTCAATCCACCGTCGATACTTGGATAAAAACCATTGGCGTTCGCTACTATAATGAATTGACCAATACAGCAGTTTTGATGGAAGAAGTCGGAGAAATGTCGCGTTTGATGGCGCGTATTTATGGCGAACAATCCTTTAAACGCAAGGAAGATGCAGCGACGGCAAAAGATGATTTAGCAGATGAAATGGCGGATATATTGTTCGTATTAATTTGTTTGGCGAATCAAACGGGCGTGGATTTGACAGATGCTTTACGCAAAAATTTGGATAAAAAAACAAAGCGGGATGCGACGCGGCATCAGAAGAATGAGAAGTTGAGGTAGTTTAAAGAAAGCTAGAGCAAACGCATCAAAGTAGTGTTAGGAAAAAATAGCATCTTGCAGATAAAATTACAATTTTATGCAAGATCAAATATCCTCAATATTTTCTAGCGTTGAAGACCCTAGAGAAACAGGTAGATGTTTAC
>JBLHWU010000336.1:0-5024 GCA_047629355.1 Saprospiraceae bacterium
CCCGCCGCCTTCGCCAGCGGGGGAGAAGGCTCAGGGGAGAGAAAAATTGGTTTTTTTATAAAAATCCAATTTTCCTCTCCCCTAAAACCCCTTTGTCAACTACAAAGTACCTGAGTAGTTACAAAAAGTATCTTTCTCCGTTATTTTCCTCTAAAAAATACTTCAATAAAGGGATTATTCAAGAATTTTTTAGAGGAAACTAACGAAAAAATCTGACTCCTTTGATTGTTCGATTATTTATGTCCAAGTACTTACTTGTCCTTTTCCCTTCTAAAAAACACAAAAAATAGTTCAGTAACGAAGGCTATGCAACGATTTTTTGAATTCTTTAGCAGAAAAAATTACGGCGTAATATGGACCAACTTATTAAATTATTTTTACTTATTAAAATGCACTAAAACGTACTTTACGCGGTAATAGTACTCTTGTCGCCAATTTACAAAAAAAACACGTTGAACAAAGTTTTACTCCCTTTTCAAAAAATCAATATTACGTCTCAAACCTAAATACTTTGTTCGCTTCACCGCTGATTTTCTAAAAATCTCTCTGAAAACATCTTCGGTAATCTCTTCCCAATCTTCTTTTTTCATCGTCAATAAATCAGGATGTGGCTCAAACTCTGGTTCTTGATGCGGTTTAGAAAAACGGTTCCACGGACAAACTTCTTGACAAATATCACAGCCAAACATCCAATTGTCTATTTTGCCCTGAAACTCAGTTGGCAAATTTTCTTTCAATTCAATCGTCAAATAACTGATGCACTTACTCCCGTCCACAAAATCTCCTTCCCGCGAAATGGCCTCCGTCGGACAAGCATCAATGCACTTTCTACACGTTCCACAATAATCTTTTATCGGTGTGTCTGCCGTCAATTCTAAATCAATAATCAACTCTGCCAAAAAAAAATACGAGCCTGCTTTGGGATTAATCAATAAGGTGTTTTTACCTGTCCAACCAATACCACTTCGCTTCGCCCAATCCCGTTCTAAAACAGGGGCAGAATCGACAAAACATCGTCCGTCCACTTCTCCAATTTCTTGCCGCAAAAATTGCAATAACGTTTTTAGCTTATGCTTGATAGTAAAGTGATAATCTTTACCATACGCGTATTTTGAAATTTTTGGAGCAGTTTCATCTTCCTGTTTTTTATCCGTAAAATGATTGTACATCAACGATACGACTGACTTCGCACCAGGCACTAATTTAGTTGGGTCAACGCGTTTTTCAAAATGATTTTCCATATAACTCATCTGCCCATGTGCGCCTTTATTCAACCACATTTCCAACCGTTTTGCCTCTGCATCCAAGCGTTCTGCTTTGGAAACACCGACGAAAGAAAAGCCTAAACGATGCGCTTCTTGCCGTAGCAATAATGTATTTTTTTCGATAATGGTCATTGGGCGAAGTTAAAAATATTTTTTTAAGAAAGTATTAAATTTGTAGCGACCAAGACAGTTTCGGCGACTTATTTTTTAAGCCTTTAAACTTGACTTACCATTTTAGTGTTTAAACTCCGAACTTCTCCTCATCGAACGATTTTTAAGAATCACCAACCACTAAACATTTATGAATAATCAATCGCTTTGGTATTTAGAAAATATTGATGTTACAAGTATCTTTTGTCCGGATAAAATGGATGCCCACGAAGATACGGTCAATCATAAAAAATTTAAAAAAGGCGAGTACATTTATATGGCCGAAGAAATGGCTGACCGTATTTTTTTCTTGTTTGAGGGACGAGTAAAAATTGGTTCTTATAATAAATCGGGCAAAGAAATTACCAAAGCGATTCTCACCAAAGGCGAAATTTTTGGTGAGTTGGCACTCATGGGAAGAGAGCAACGACGGGATTTTGCGATAGCAATGGATGATACGGAATGCTGTGTGATTCCATCTACTCAAATGAGTACTTTGATACGTGACCATAATGGATTGAGTCTATTTTTAATGCGCATTATGGGATCGCGAATGTTGGAAATGGAACAACGGTTGGAGTCCCTCGTTTTTAAAGATTCCCGAACGCGAATTGTTGAATTTCTAAAAACCCTAGCAGATAAAAAAGGGCAGCGAGTAGGCTATGAAATGCTGGTACGCCAATTTTTGACCCATCAAGAAATTGCGAATCTAACCGCCACCTCTCGCCAAACGGTGACGACTGTTTTGAATGATTTACGCAATAAAAATATTTTGACCTTCAATCGCCGCCGCTTATTGATTCGAGATATGGAAGCTTTGCAAAAAGAGATGGCAGTTTAATTTTATTTCAATTAGCAGATTATCAAACAACTTTCTACCTTTGCGTACTATTCTTGGCGATAATACAAGAGTCTCCAAGACTTTCGTATTATGCCAGTAAATAAAAAACGAAAAAATTATGGGAAATAACCTACTAAAAGGCAAGCGCGGAATCATTTCTGGCGCATTGGATTCAGAATCAATTGCATGGAAAATTGCAGAACGATGTGTAGAAGAAGGCGCACAAATTACGTTGACAAACGCACCTGTTGCGATGCGTTTTGGTCAAATTAAAGAATTAGGCGAGAAATTGAATGCAGAAGTTATCCCTGCAGATGCAACGAATGACGAAGATTTGATGAACCTTTTCACCAAATCTCAAGACATTTTAGGTGGAAAAATGGACTTTGTCTTGCACTCTATCGGCATGTCATTGAATGTTCGTAAGAACCGAGAATACACCAATTTGAAATACGAATGGATGCACAAAACCTTCGATATTTCAGCAATTTCTTTCCACCGAATGATGCAATGTTTGTATCAAAATGACATGATGAATGATTATGGAAGTATTTTGGGCTTGACGTATATGGCAGCACAACGGTCATTTCCAGATTATAACGAAATGGCAGAATCCAAAGCACTTCTGGAATCTTTCGCTCGAAGCTTTGGCTACCATTTTGGTACAAAAAACAACGTTCGGGTCAACACCATTTCACAATCACCAACGATGACAACGGCAGGTAGCGGCGTGAAAGGTTTCCAACAATTTTTTGATTATGCGGATAAAATGGCACCATTAGGCAATGCTTCGGCAGATGCTTGTGCGGATTACGCAGTGTTCATGTTTTCTGATTTGTCAAAAATGATTACAATGCAGAATTTGTTTCACGATGGCGGATTTTCCAATATGGGTATGAATCCAGCTGTTTTGGACATGTAAAACACAGTTGACGGCTTACGGCGTAAGCTGTGCTTAAATGAAAAGCGGAACTTAAGTGATTAAGTTCCGCTTTTTTATTTTTTAAATTAATGAAATGCGTTGATTATGAATGTTTTTAATGAAAGAAAATCATTCTGTAATTGTAAAATTAAACGTCGTTCCCTGCCCTATTTTCGATTCATACCAGATATCTCCTTTGTGCATCTTCACCACTTTTTTGCAAATCGCCAAACCCATACCCGTGCCTGGTCGCTCCAAATTATTGATGCGCTGAAACGGCAGAAATGCTTTTTCTTGAAAAGATTCATCCATGCCAACCCCATTGTCCGCAACTTTAAAAAGCCATTGATTTTCTTGCAATTCACAAGAAACCAAAATGACAGGTGCCCGTTCTCCTTTGAACTTTATCGCATTGCCAATTAAATTTTGAAACAACTGCGATACGGCTGATTTATTAATCGACAATTGTGGTAAATTGGCGACTTCAACTCGCGCATTATTCTCTAAAATTTCTTGCTGCAAATTAAATTTGACCACTTCCAACGTATTGTTCAAATCAGTTTTGATAAAATCATTCTCTTTCGCCGATTTAGAATATTCCAATAAATCACGGATAATTTCATCCATGTGCTTTGCTCCTTTGACAATAAAACCGATGAATTCATCAGCTTCTGCATCCAATTGCCCCTTATAACGACGGCTCAATAATTGCGCATAACTCGCGATATTTCGCAATGGACTTTTCAAATCATGCGACGCGATATAAGAAAATTGTTCTAATTCATGATAAGACATCTCCAAGTGCCGTAAATTTTCTTCAATTTGCTGATTTTGAACTGACAATTCTGCCTTCCTTGCCTCCAATTCTTCAACACTGGCTTTTAGCAAATTAACTACAATCCCTTTATCGGTCAGTGTCCGATTGATTTTAAATTCTCGTCGAACCAACTCTTTTTCACAGCCTTTCACTTCTTTCAATAGCGCAGCCCTTACCTCCTCGTCAATGGACAAGGCAGCAATTTGACGACGCAATTCAGGAATGTCTGCTTTCATAAAAATAAACTGAAAAATATTTTATAAAAAAAGTATTTTACTTCTCTTTTAATAGCACCAGAGAACAGGTTTCATTGTGAAAATCACAAGTTCCACCCTTTACATTTCCAATTTCTCCGTAACAGAAAAAGCCAATCATCGGTTTCGACCAGTAGTCATAAATGCCTTCTACTTCATCTTCAATGAGGGGTCCCAATGCTGCATGTCGGCCTTTACAGGAAAACAAAATCAAAGCATCTGCTTCTGGAAAATCCTTTTTCAACGAACCAAATTCAGCCACAGTTTGGTCAATTACTTGAAAACCTGGCGCAATGGAAAACCGAAATTCATCACCTTGCGTAATATTTCCTGCCAACATAATTGACCTATCTTCCAAATTACTTTTCATCGGTGATCGTAAGACCGAAGTCCCATCTTTTCGCATCACTTGCAAGGGATATTGAGCGCTCGCATTGTCCAATTTTTCTGCATCTACATCTGAGTTTTCTAAATACTCAAAGTACCGCAAAAATACATCCAAGGCGGGTTCATCATTAATCGTATAAACCACATTACCTTTTGCTTTGGTAACTATATTCGTCTTCCCAATCGCTTCCCATCCACATATTGCCAACCCTTGCATCTCTATTTTATCATTGTCAAATGTCAAGGTCATAATTCCATTATTCGTCATTTGGTTTCGAGAAAAAGCATAGGTATTTTCTAGCTTCCAATCATCTCCAGCCAATCCACCAAACATAGGAACGTTTTCTCCAAGTACGGATTTGAAGCCGTAAACGATTTGCTCTACATC
>JBLHWU010000337.1:0-4889 GCA_047629355.1 Saprospiraceae bacterium
TATGTACTTTTTAAATATGAATTAAAGCAGACCGCAAGGTACGAAATTTAACTAACTGATAATCAAATAATTAAATTGTAAAGATGTCTATTCGCTCAATGTACTCTTTTTCAGAACTCACTTTATGTTCTAAAGATGGTAGATGTAAACCAATACTGCTATTTGTTGGTTTAAAATACAGATTCAAATCCAAGTTAAAAGCGGCTTCTAACAAATATAATTCCTCAATATTCAACAGCTTCTCGCCATTGATGCGGCTGTACAACGCCGTTTTTTTGATATTTAACAGATTTTGTAAGTAGTCAGGACTTAGCTGACGGGATTCCATGATTTGGGAAATATCATACATTAACTGTTTTTGGATGCTTCGGGCTTTAGACAAAATAATGGTTTTTTTCGGTTTTACCGAACTTGTTTATCTATTCTTCTCCAAATATACGCTTTTTAGGAATAAGAAATAAATTTCCTCCAAAATTTTACGGAAAATCAGCATCATGTTGTTAAAAAAAAGTAATAGTTCGGATTATCCGAAAAAAGAAAGCAATAAGTTCGGTTTATAAGGAATTCAACCTATTGTTTTTACCAAACAATTACCTTATATTTGCATTAGTACTGAAATTTTATTGCTTTTAATTAGAAGTTTTCACCTATTCGTTCACCTTATTGCTTATCCGGAAAATAGTTTGGAGAACGCCACTAAAATTTAGAATAAAATTAATTTTTTAAACAAAACAATGTATTTCCCCCCCCCCTTAATAAATTGAATATCCGTATAATTTCAGGTATATTCCTTATTGGATTTTTTATTATTGGTTCAGCATTCTACATCGCTAAATTAGTTGGTTTCTCCATTCCTGATACGGATAGTTGCGAACAATCATTAGAATATAATGTAGAAATTATTACTCGCCACCAATTGTCAGTAGACGATGTCAAAAAAATGACTCAGTTGGAACTTGGCAGAATACAAGACAAACGAGAACATCAAAAGTAGATTTTTGCCTGTCAGACAACGAATTAACAAGGTCAATTACTGTACTCAATCCTGCACAAATCTATCCTGCATGGATGAAAAAAATACCTGTATATACTAAAATCGGGACTTATTCAACCAAACAATACAATGAAAAAGGACAGCTCTTGAAGGAACACCCGCATTTGGATAAGGAAATTGCCATACAGCGGGAGTTACAGCGAAAGTTTGCAATGGGAGAATTATACATTGACACTCAATTTGGTAATAACCGGCAAAAAATCATCAATAGTTTGCAAGACCAAATGCCCCCGAAGCTGAGTTTTCAGAAACCGTTAATGGTTTTGAGGTATTTCTCGAAAATAAACATTTGGTCTATGATTTTGAAAAAAAGGAAGTTGAAAAAACGGTTTTTGAAAACGACATGGTCGTCTTATTTATAAGAACACATTTTGAAGAAGGAACAGACCAAACATTTTATCCTTCCTACACTTATGTTGAAAAAGCAGAAAGAACAAAAGAAGAATTAGAATATTTCAAAAAAATAAAACTTTTTAGATATTCCAATTTCAAAAAGGATGGTGTTTTAATCAGTCAAGACAACCCGCTGTCTAATGAAGAATTAATTGATGAGAATGGTGGTCAAAGAACGGTCGTTACGTCAAATTCTATGGAATTGATCTTGTCTCCGAATCCAGTTGCTCATGAATTGAAAATAAAGTGGCAATCCACCGAAGGGGTTTCGGCTATTCAAATCATAGATACTTCGGGTAAGATTTGTTGGAAAGGTGGCGAAAAATCAGACCAAAACGAGGTAAGAGTTGATGTGAGTCAGCTACCTGTCGGAAACTATTATGTGCGTATGCAGTCACAGAATGGGCGCATGGTCGTAGAGCAATTCATCAAACATTAATTCACGTTCACACATCTAAAATAAAATAACATGAAATATATATTATTTTTATTCCTATTTATATTGTCAACTCAAGTGCTAGGACAGCCGCCTGTAATTATGGAAGGAGTCTTGCGGGGAGAAACATTCAAATATGATTGTACTCCTACAGACCCACCTATTTTTACCTCGCCACCGCCAGACGACCACGAAAGAGTTGTGTACTGGTTGCATGGATTGGGAGGACAAGCTGATTTTTGGAATCCAGTAGCCAATCATTATAAAGCCAAATATGACATTCATGCACCGACTCCTACATTCGGTGACACAGGAATTGACAATGCTGCATTTGATTTAGAAAATGAGATGATAGATGAGGATTTTTACAATTTTCAAAATGACATCAATCCAACGCAAAACATCATTGTTTCGCAAAGCATGGGTGGTTTAGTTGCTCGACAAGTCGATAAGCGGACCGCAGAGATTTTTGGAGAAGATGAGCGTAGATTTGGTGGACTTATTAGCTTTGCTGGACCGCACCAAGGGGCGCAAATTCTAAATAATGTGGACTTGGAAGGTCCTGCTATGGCGAATGAATTTGCGAAGAATGCTTTTATTGCTTTGACTGAAGGACCGTTAGAATTGGTGGAAGCACAAATAGCCACAGCACTCAAGGATGTTGTTCCTTTAAGTGCGAAAATATTTTCCTTTGCGATAAATCCACTCTTAGGAATTGGAATCAATGCCATAGATAATGCTTTGAATAATTTTGCCAATAGTTTAGATTTTACAGGCTTAATAACGGGTGTAGCAGGAGGATTAGACTTAGCAATTCCGCTATTATTTGCAGATTTCCAAGGCAATAACGCACAAGATCATAGGGTTGATTCAGATTTTATGACCCAATTGAATCAATATGAAACTACGATTCCCATGGTTGCTATCTATTCCTTAGAAGTTGACCCTGTTTTTTGGCGCGTTATTTCTTCTTTTACAGAAGATGTACCTCATGAATTCCCTGCATTTCAAGCTACTGATGAAACATGGATTGACAATTCTAATGATATGTTACTGGATTATGTTGCGAAGCGAAATTTGTATGCTTCTAATCCAGGTGGGATGTCAGGCTCTGATGCTATGGAAGTTTCTATTGGATATGCCGAAGGAGTAGATTGGTTGTTGAAAGCCAATGACCTTTGGGAATTCATCATAGGCAGACAATACGCACGAATCTCCTACAATTGTGTCTGTGAACAATGGGTGATGGGGGAATTTTTTGAATATTCTTATCCTGCTTATACAGATGCGATTGACACGAACCCTTTCGATGATAATGATAATACAGACTGTAATTTTACTTACCAGGGCACTACCTATTCAACTTGTAGCGAAGCGGTAGTGACTAATGTTTCTTTTGTTAAAGTTGGCGAAGGGTCGGATGGTGTGGTATTGGCGCACTCGGCGAAGGAGTTGCCGGGGAGGGTGACGGAGATTGAAGTGACGGAGGCGAATCATCAGGAGATTAGGAATCATTGGCAGACGGAAAAGGTGTTGGATGACTTGTTTGAAGAAAATTTGATATTCAATAGTTCAGATTTTTTCAAGCTTGAGGAACGTTAGACACTATAATTCAATAGTTTATAATGAGAACAGTTTCAAAAGAAAATTTGGAACTGTTCTCAAAAAACATAAAAAATATGAAATCACCAATATATATATTATTCACGGTGTTGCTATTTACCATTGTTTATAGTTGCAAAAAGGACAACACAACAATTATAATTCCCCCAGATGACAATAACCCTCCGTGTATTTTTTGCGATACTACCACCAGCAAATTGGAAGTTCTTTGGCAGAAACCATTACATCCAGACACATTTATACGCATCTCAACTGAGCCAGTAATAGCTAATGGAAAAGTCATCTTCACACGATGGCCTAAAGACACTGAAGCAGAAAAAATCATGGCTTTTAATCTAATCAATGGCGAAAAAGAATGGGAGCAGGAAAGTGTTTCAACTTCACATACAAATTCCGATAATTCATTGCTAAATTATGAGGATAATATTTTGTATAAAGCAAGTGGGAAAGATATATGTCTTTTGAGTGGGCAAACAGGAGAAAGCATATGGTGCTATAATCCGAATGAAGACGGATTAAGTGGTGATGTTCTACTTAATATAATAGGTAAAAGTTATTATCGTGAACACAGTCAAGGAGGTATAAGCAATCGAACATCTTATCTAACAAAAGGGGATTTAGAAACAGGAAATACTTCGACTATCTTCTCAAAAGGAATGGAAGATGGTTTTACCCCCCGATTAATGCCACCAGGGTTGTGGATAAATCAGCAAAATGAAAATATATTATTTTTTAGAAATCGGAAATATAACTGGGATGAAAATGAAACGCTTTCAGATGTTTTCATGTACAATGCTGATATGGAAGAATTAGAATATGAATGGAAGAATGTTCCTTGGAGTAATTCAAGTTTATATATTTTTGATGATAAAATTTATTCTTCAGGAAATGATACGATGTATTGCGTTGATATTATTTCTAAAGAGATAATTTGGAAAGAATATATTGGACAAAATGCGTTTTCCAATTTTTTTATAGAAAAAAATGTACTTATTGTAAATCCTGATAATAGAACTATTATGGGGCTAAACCCTCAAACAGGCGAAACTATCTGGCAAGAAACCGACAGCGGATCGACTTGTTCTAATATGCATTACCACGATGGAATCGTGTATTTTAGTAGCTTAGGTAGAGGTTTGCTCTATGCCGTAGATATAGAAACGGGCGAACATATCTGGGCAGAAAAAACACCAAATAAACAAGCTTATTCAAATGCTAACTTTGGAATGGGGATAACGATTGACAAAGAAAATGGATACCTTTATACAACGGATGCGTATTTTGTGATGGCAATAAAATTGCCTGAAAGATAAAAAAGGATGTATAAAATTTTAATGAGGATACAAACTGAAAACTCAACAGATTTTCAAAATGTTCGATTTT
>JBLHWU010000338.1:0-4877 GCA_047629355.1 Saprospiraceae bacterium
AAATAAGAAGCTATATCACTTTTCATAATGACCAATTAGCTAAACCTCTTAAATGGAAATTTAAAGGTTTTTCAAAAGCTAAGAGATTATTCAATTTTGTTGTGATAAATTAATGAGGCACTGCACTACCTTTTACTTAATTGATGGAAAGAAAGATGAATTTTTAAAAAAAAAATGCCTACTTTTGGAAGTAAGAAAGTTAGAAAATAGAATCTGAAAAAGACCGCTATCATTAGTTGATAGCGGTCTTTTTTATTTTTTTAACTTTTTTTAAAAAAATCCTACCTCGTGCAGCGAACCTTCCTTCCGCCCGATTCTATTCATGTAAGCCATTTTTAATAGCGCTTTAAAAACCGTTTACACTCTATATTTTGAAAAAAGATGAGGTTCTGTACAGATAACAATCCAAATTTTAAAATATTCAATTATCCAATTATCCAATTATCCAATTATCTAAATTTCTTTCTCAAATCAATTATACATGAAAAATTTTGGAATCTTCTTTTTGTTATTCGCTTTGGCATTCACTGCTTGCCGCAAAAATATTGATGAAGTAAGCGAGGTACCAACGACTCCCGACCCTGCTTTTTTAGACAATTATATGCCAACGTACATTCAAGCCAATGGCGATTTAACAGGTTTTATCGTTGATGAAAATGAGGAGCCGGTACAAAATGCTCAAGTAAAATTAGGTACTTCAACAACCACGACAGACCAGTTTGGACACTTCTTTTTTACCGGCATTGATATGAATGCTGCAGGAACAATCGTGCAAGTTGCAAAAGATGGTTATTTTGCAGGTAGTCGTCGATTCAATGCGGTTGCGAATGTTGAAAATCGCATGAAAATTGAATTATTGACGAAAACATTCAGTCAAGCATTCGAAAGTCAAAGCGGTGGAACAATTGAGTTAAACGGTGGCGGAACAGTGGTTTTTGCACCAAATACGATTCAAAAAGCAAACGGTACTGTATATAATGGTGCGGTGAAAGTCGCTTCAAAATGGATGGATCCATCAAAAGTAGAAACACTTGACCAAATGCCTGGTAATCTCTTCGGTGTCAACAATCGTGGCGAAGAAGTGGTATTGGGAACTTACGGAATGATTGCCGTAGAATTGGAAAGTGCAGATGGCGAACCGTTGAATATTTTAAAAGGAGAAACTGCAACGGTAACAACTCCCGTGCCTGCAGATATGCAAGCCAACGCACCTGCAGAAATTCCATTGTGGTCTTATAATGAAGAATTTGGGATATGGGTAGAAGAAGGTGTTTCTGTTTTACAAAATGGAAATTATGTAGCAGAAGTAACGCACTTTTCTTTTTGGAATCATGATTTCCCAGCAGAATTAGTTAGTTTTACTGCTGTCATTACGGACGAAGATGGCAACCCTTTAGAAAACTATAAAGTTACAATTACTGACCCTTCAACTTCTACCTATGGCTACGGTTACACTTGTGAAGACGGCACAGTGGCGGGTTATATTCCTATCAATACCACTTTAAATATAGAAATTCTAGGTCTTTGTGGCGAGGTAATTTACACACAGGAAATTGGACCGTTTGCAGCAGATACTGATTTGGGAACTATTGCAATTCCTACTTCTCAGCTGGAAGCGACTACAATTACTGGAGAATTGGTAGATTGCGATGGCAACTCACTTACAGCTGGTGTAGTTATCATAACATCGTCCAACGGTACGGTTTACGAATACGTGACTGGCGAGGCGTTTGAAGTGATTATTTCTGCCTGTACACTTGACAATATTGAAGTGACTGGGTATAATTTAAATGAAATGTTGCAGAGTGAGGTCGTATCAGCAACTCCTACAGCCGTGAATAATTTAGGTGATATTGCCGTTTGTGATGTGATTGAAGATTTTATTTCTTTGACTGTTGATGGAGTGACGGAGACTTATTTTATAAATATTACAGTAGATAGCGATATAACTTTTACCTACATTTCTTTAAGCATCGGAAATCAGGAAGGGTTTGTTGGTTTTGGATTTTCAGGTTCAACTATTGGAAATTATGATAACCCTGAGAACTTTATTGAAGTCTTATTTGATAGCAATAATAACTGGGAGTTTAATAATAATATTAACGGATTTGAAACTTTCAATATAACGGAATACGGAGCACCTGGCGAAAAAATTGTAGGAGATATGAGTGGAACATTTGAAAATTTTGGAGTCAATCCAAGTGTGACGGTTGATATAACCGGAAGTTTTAGTGTCACTAATCCGAACTAAAATTTTGAATAGAAATAAATTAACGACTGATGAATCTTTATTAAAAAAGGTTTATCAGTCGTTTTTCAATAGCAATATAAGAAAAATCATTTGACCGAAGCACAACTCATATCTGATTGCCAAAAAGGCGTAAAATCCAGTCAATACGAACTGGTCAAACGCTATTCTGGGATGCTACTTTCCATATGTCGCCGCTATGCCCGCGACGAATCAATGGCAAAAGATTTGCTACAAGAAACGCTGATTAGAGTTTTCAAAAACATTGATAAATACGAAGCACGCGGGTCATTTGAAGGTTGGATGCGGACGATAGCGATTAACCGAAGTTTGCAATGGATTGAAAAAAGTTGTTTTAGACATGAAATGCAACCGCTGAGAATGCCTGATGATAAAACGATTGAACCTGAAGTTTATCAAAATATGAGCGCGGATGATATTTTAGAGTTGATAAAAGAATTACCTGAAGGTTATCGCGCGGTATTTAATTTGAATATAGTAGAAGGTTATAGTCACCGAGAAATTGGTAAATTGTTGAACATCACCGAAGCAACTTCTCGGTCACAATTGACGCGAGCACGAAAACTTTTGAAAAACCAATTGGAACAAAAAAAAAAGTTAATTCAACCTTTAAAAATTAGAAGCTGATGATACTAAATTTACAAATCAATACACCAATACACATATCTCCAAATACAGTAGTACGATGAAGTGGCGAAAATTTGATAAAAAGGTGAATGACGAACTGAGTGGACATCAGTCGGAAGTTGATATCGACGCACTTTGGGGTGCGCTTGAACCAGAAGTTGATGCAATCAATGCAGAAAAGAAGAAACGACGACGTGCGGGTCTCTGGTGGTTTTTTGGTGGTTTTTTATTGATTGGAGTTGGAGCTATGATTTTATTTTTTAATCAAAATGAAGCAGTGAGTATTGCTAATTTTGATAACGAAAACAAGGCTATTAAGCAAACAACAGCTGCTACGTTTAATGAAAACAAAGCAGTAGAATCAGTTGCTAAAACTGTTGATGATATTACTAAAAAAGAGGTAGCAGAAGCTAATTTAAATATTAAAAATACGCCTTCTGTTATTAGTCAAAATAATATTTCTAATTCTAAAAACGTAATTCCTAAAAATCAGTATAGCTTTAATGCTGAAAAATTAGATGCAAGCAATAATTTTGAGAAAAGCAATAATTTAAATAAAAACCAAAATTCAATTCAAAATAAAAATGCTGCTGCTATTGGAAATGACTTGAATAAAAAAATGGATGTTCTAGCTCAAAAAAATACGCCTATTTTTAATGAAAAAGAATCGAAAGAAGAGACTGATAATCAAATTTCAAAAAATAATTCAGCTGTATTCGATAATCAAAGGCTTTCACCAAAAGATAAAAATCAGCTATTCCAATTGCCCATTGATTTATTGAAAAATCTGGACTATGCAGCAACTGAATTGACAAGAGAAACTTTGACAAACGAAGAAAAAAGTGCCCTTGAAAAAGAAGTAGAAGAACGAATGGCAAAGGAAGAAAAACGTGCTCAGAAGAAATTCAATGCAAGTGCAAATTTCTATGGAGGAATGAGTTTGGCTAATCGAAACTTAACTGCAAATGGCGATAGCTTAACAAATGAACTTACCCAACTTCGGAAAAAAACTGAACAAAATCTCGAAACTATTCAATTGGGTTTGCAATTTAATTGGCAACACAAAAAGACAGGTTTGGAATTGACTTCCGGCATTAACTACACGCAAATTAACGAGAAATTTGAGTATAAAGTCAATGAGGTAACCGTTGATTCTATTGTTGGTATTGAAGCCTTCTATCGCAATGTCAACGGCGATACAATAGCGATAATGGGAATGATTCCAGAGACAACGACCGCGAATATTCACAAGCGACACTTCAATAAATATCGAATGATTGATATTCCTATTTTATTGGGTTATCGGAAGCGATTGGGCGATTTTTCGATTGGCGCACAGGCGGGTGTTTTTGTTAATTTAAAACTGCAAACTTCTGGACGTTTTTTCAATAATGAAACGCAGACTATTGATATAGATAAAGCAGATATTTTTAAAACAAAGGTAGGGTTGAGCTATTATTTGGGTGCAACTGTTGATTATCATTTGACTGAAAACTGGTCCGTTTCCGCTGCGCCGTTTGTTCGACATCTTCCAAGTAATTTTGCGAAGGCAAGCTATGGATTGGAGCAGAAATATACGTTGTATGGTTTGAATGTAGGACTTCGGTATTCGTTTTAAAACATTAGTGTTGCGTTATAAATCGAAGAGAATTAATCGTTTAGGAGCATCGTTTTCTTCTTTTTGTAATCGCCCTTTCATAAACAACTGATTTACAGGGGTTTTGTCAAAAGCCGAAACGCTCAAAATTTGTAGAATTTCGTATAGACTTTGCTCCAAATTCATTTTTTTTTTGAAAATTGCTATGATTAAATAGGTGCAGATAGCTATCCAAACTTGAGATTTGACAGCATTTTCAGAATGCCCCCAAAATTTCTTTATTTTCAAATGTTGTTTTATCCACTTAAAAAATAGCTCAATTCGCCACCTGTTTTTATACAGTAATGTGATTGTCAAAGCATCAAGGTCAAAGTTGTTGGTCAA
>JBLHWU010000339.1:0-4832 GCA_047629355.1 Saprospiraceae bacterium
GGACCATAATGCGCCGTAATTTTTTCTTCTAAAGAATTCAAAAAATCGTTGCATAGCCTTCGTTACGGAACTATTTTTTGTGTTTTTTAGAAGGGAAAAGGACAAGCATAATGGACCAAGTTATCGAATCGTTTTTACTTAGGAACGCGAAATAAATAATCTTACATTTGTGAGCAGATATTTTGCCCATATTTTTCATTTTTAAAATGCTCATTATATCAATATAAATCGCACTTTTAAAGCAAAAAGGGAGAACAAAACCTCACTCCCAAGAATCTGAATTTATTTATTTCGCGTTCCTAACGGAGCAACTGAGACAAAAAAAGTTAAATTTTCATCAACGTGAAAGTACAAAAAAAAGTGGAAGTACCATACGTTTGAGGAAGAATTTATACATAATGCTGTCAAGTTATTAGAATATGGTCGGAGCATCGTTTCGCTATCAGAGTCGTTGGGTGTCGATAAAAAGAACCCACTTCTAAAAAGGGTAGCTTTCTCAACGTCCCAAGGTAAGGGTGTCTCGCCTGTTGTACTGTTAACATAATAGTACAACAAGTTGTCTACCAAACGGCGAGGATGCCGCTACCCATTCCCGTTGAGGAAGCATATTTTTTCACGAGCGGTTAGGGCTTCTCTCGTAATTTTGTAGAGAATATGGAGATGGAAAATTTGAACTGTCGCGCGAGGAGATTAAATAT
Source organism: Saprospiraceae bacterium (assembly GCA_047629355.1). Classification (GTDB taxonomy): domain Bacteria; phylum Bacteroidota; class Bacteroidia; order Chitinophagales; family Saprospiraceae; genus CAYUNA01. Next base: position 699 of record JBLHWU010000339.1, read on the forward strand.
ATTTACTACCTTTGCCGCGCTAGTAAGTAACACGGAGTAATTAATTTGGTAAGATTTTCTTTAAAAAATCATTGAATAGTCCTTCTATTGAATTATTTTTTTAGCGAAAAATAGCGGAAAAAGATATTCTCAGAGAAGTATTTATTAAAGGTTAAGGAGTTTAATGACTATTTCGTATCCTATTTTCCTCGAATTTTCGGGGCAGACGGTTAAAAATACTTTTTGCTATCGCTCTTGCACCAGCCCTTGAAGACGGCAAAATTTATGTCTGCGTTTTTAAGGTTCAAAATAACCGGCTTTGATTTTTGCCAGTCTCTTTTATAACGTCTATTATCCTGACACAATCATTTTTCACCACTTCATACTGGAATAATTTTCTCAAACAAAAATAACTATGCGATATTCGTTAAGTTCAATTGCTAAGCAATGCCTTTTACTGGCGCTGTATTGTTGCTTTTTTTTACCTCAAGGCGCTACTCAGGAACAAATAAATAAGGTTTCCTACCCTTTGTTTCAAACCAGTTCATTGAATCAAGATTACAAAGTATTGTTTACCCTCAAAAATGATACGAATATGGGTGACCTTTGGAAAGAGCAGAAACAACTGAAAGGAGGAATAACGGGTCTGATATTAAAGATACTTCATTATCAACCGCTACAAGGGAATGAAATTATCTTTTATGAAGATGATTCGACACCTTACATCTTCTATGAAAAACCGCGTAAAAAAACGGTAGCTATCCATTTTCCTTCTCAACAACACCTGGAAGCCTTTCAGATGAAATTCGCATTTCATAGAAATGGCTTATACCGGGTAACACTTTGCTTTGGAGAAGATTGCTTAAAGGGACTATTTTCTGAAAAAGGGCGTATTTTTCTTTTTGAATCTGCACTTCCTGAATCACGTTGGTCATCATCCAAGTTTGATGTAACTATCCAAATGCTCAATATATTTTTACTCAATACTAATCTTTGGACTTTTAATTCATGTCCTTATAAACAAATCATTGAGCCAGTAGACGGTAAATCCATTTGGCTAACTTCTCAAATTGGCATACTTAATAACATAGATTTTGATGTTCATAGCATGATACAGCCGGCTGCCGAAAAACTCAAAATGCAAGGGAAAAAAAATGGAATCAAAAGACCTGTAAATCAGCAAGATAGTTGGATAGTCAAGACGGACAATGATAAGATAGACACCATTGTTTTTCATCATGAATATAATCCATTAAATGGCAAGGGATTGATGAAATTTAACTTGAGTTATCCAAGGCTTTTAAAAGGTCAGAACCTCTCAGTTTCTTCAAAATACGAGCTAAATATACAATATCATTATTATGGACTTTGGTTTAGTATAGAGGAAATAGAGATTAGAGAATTGGATACTCGCGATTTCGTCCAAATTGAGATTCAAGATTATCGAGACATACTTCATTGTAATGATTTTTATTATATGATTCCTGATAATATAGAGCAGTCTTATGAAATAGGAATAGTGGATGAAACAGATTTTAGCACAGCATCAACAGAGGCCTTTCCAATTGATGATTATGCTATTGACATTTTACGTAGCGACATCATGAAGGTTTGGCGACCAGAAGATTTAAGTACCCTGATAGTTTATACTTTTGAAAGGTATAAAGATTATTTAAGTAGGTAATTTCCAATAATCGACACTTTTAGACGGGGCTATTTTTCGTTTAAAGGAAAAAATAGAGGAAAAAGATAGTCTTAAAAACCGTAATTATTTTGATTTTCAGGAGGGAGGAAATTTGAAAACTTTCTCTCTTCTGAAAAATATATTGCGCGCTGCCTGCGGCAGCGCGGGTTGGGTTTTGAGGGACAAGAATAAGCTTGTGCTTCACGGAATTTATAATAAAATCAACTTTTATCATAAATTGCAAAATTGTGCTCCAAAATTGTGCTCCAAAATTGTGCTCCAAAACCTGCCCGATGCCGCAAGTTGAGTGTTTTCTCCGTCAATCGTACAAGCAGAAACAAAAAGTTAGAGACCTTGCGGGCATTGTAGGAGAACAGAATAAAAAAATATTGAATAATGGACTTATTTAACAGCAACCCTACATCGAACATATTATCAATGGACGGAGAAGTGGATTATTATGGAAAAATCTTAAACCGTGAAAATGCTCAACAATACTTCGACCAATTGTTAAACAATATTGAATGGGAAAATGACAAAGCCGTCATTTTTGGAAAATTGATAATTACCAAACGAAAAGTAGCTTGGTATGGCGATAAACCATTTGATTACACCTATTCAAAGACCACTAAATCTGCGTTACCTTGGACTAAAGAACTTTTAAAACTAAAAGAAATTATAGAGCGTAAAACAGGAGAAACTTTTAATTCTTGTTTGCTTAATCTTTATCATGACGGAGAGGAAGGTATGGCTTGGCATAGCGATAGCGAAAAAGATTTGAAAAAGAATGGTGCAATAGGTTCCTTAAGTTTGGGAGCGGAACGGAAATTTTCATTTAAACACAAAGTAACAAAACAAACCGTTTCAATTCTGTTAGAAAAAGGGAGTTTATTGGTGATGAAAGGAACAACACAGGCAAATTGGCTTCACCGGTTACCACCAACCAAAAAAGTGAAAATTCCAAGAATAAATCTAACATTCAGAACAATGGAAATTTAGGGAAAAAGGAAATAATAAATAACCAACACATTTGACCGCTGTGACTATACGAGCCGTGGATTTCCTTTTGTAACCTAGTATTCAAAATGGTATTTCCAGAGCGTGGGATATCTAGCTCGATGTATTGCTGACATAGTATAACGAACTGCCCACCAAACAGCGCCGCCGCCTCCACCCATTCACGGTAAGAAAGTACCGTTTTTCACGAGCGATTACCACTTTTTTTATACTTTTGTGGAAAATATTGAAAGATAGATAAAGTTTAACTGTCGTGCGAGTGGGACAAAAACTTGAATTCATACGCGGACGTTCGCTAAACATTAAATAATCAGAATTTGCAAAAATTGGAGACTCTTGCAAACAAAAAAAATATATAAAATGGCATCAGGATTTTTTGCTTTATTAGATGATATTGCAGTTCTCATGGATGATGTAGCTGTAATGAGTAAAATTGCAACCCAAAAAACGGCAGGAATTCTTGCAGATGATTTAGCCGTCAATGCTGAAAAAGCTTCAGGCTTTGTTTCATCAAGAGAGTTACCTGTTTTATGGAAAATAGCGAAAGGGTCTTTTTTGAGTAAATTAATAATTCTGCCGATTGCTTTTTTTATGAGCGCTTTTCTTCCTGCTACGATTGTTCCTATTCTGTTAATAGGAGGGGTATATTTGGCATATGAGGGTGTCGAAAAAATATATGAATACCTATTTCATAAAAGCAAGACGAAGCATAGCGTTAAGGTAGCAGAAATGACTGAAACTGAAGCATTGGAACATGAAAAGAAAAAAATAAAATCTGCAATAATTGTAGATTTTATCTTATCGATAGAAATTGTATTTATAGCATTGGGCACTGTCGCTGATAAGCCGCTCAATCTGCAAATCCCCGTAGTTACAATAGTTGCCATATTAGCGACCATTGGCGTTTATGGTCTTGTAGCTTTATTGGTGCGAATGGATGATGTAGGGTATAAATTAATAGCTAAAAGCAAGGGGGAAGCAAGTTTTTCAAAAAGCATTGGAACAGGCTTAGTAAAGACATTACCTGTTTTAGTTAGATGCTTAGCGGTAATAGGCACGATTGCAATGATTTTGGTTGGAGGAGGAATATTTGTTCATAATTTACATTTCTTGCATGACTTGTTCCATTCTTTACCTTCAATTTTAGTCGAATTTATTGTTGGTTTAGTGGTAGGGATTATAGCTTTGTTTGTTTTTACAATAATCTTAAAAATTATAAGACCAGCTGCCTGAGGATACTGTAAATTAAGTTTTCTTGAAAAATAGAGGCATCGCCTCGACCTCGTTTGTAGAAAAAGTCGATTTCCGTTTCTAAAGCCGCATCGCAGCGGCACAATTGACTCTGTTTGGTGTCGTGGCGATGCCACTTTGAAAATACAACCGTATTTTACTACAAACGGAGTCGTCGCTATGCGACTTGAAAATTTTAACAAACTTGCTTTACACGGTACTGA
>JBLHWU010000340.1:0-4754 GCA_047629355.1 Saprospiraceae bacterium
AAGGTAAAGCCTTTTTTGTTTTTTAATACCCAAACCATCGCGCCGTTAGGCGCGGTGCAGACGGAATAATATTTTTAGGTGAAAGCCTTTCAGACGGAATAGAGTATATTTCATATTGCTAATTTTTCTTAGTAATTAGAAAATGTACAGTGGCTCCATCGTCTTCAATTTTAGTTCGTTCAATGGTTGCTTCTTCTTTAAAATAAACGAAACTTGCATCCATTAAACCTTCTGCGAAATCTGCCATTTTTCGTTTAGAATGATAAATCATTTTAAGGGTCTTATCATCAATTCGTTGAGTTTTGAAGGAGGGAAGTTCGGCTTCTGGGTAAAGCTTCATTACCTCCACATGAATGTGTTGGTCAATTGATTCTAACAAAGTAAAGGTATCTGGTAGGTCTTGGAATAAATATCCATAGGAATCGACGAATGTTTGGAACAAATACTCTCCGAAAGTGTACATCAATTTAGGAACAGGAATTTCTGTTCGCTTACTCAAATCGACCAACAAAGTTACCATTTCAGCATAGTCGTACATTCCAACCGAAGTATAGATGCCTTTTGATGGCAAATCATTTTCTTCAATTAGCTTATCTACCATTTCATCGCCGAATTTTTTTTCGACCATTTCTATAAACTCTGTAAAAACGATGCCTTTCATAACATTGATTTTGTAGGGATTTTCTCCAAGGTAGAAATGTTTAGCTGAAATTTAAATTTTTTCGATAGTTTTTTTTAAAAAATCATTGAATAGTCCCTTTATTGAGTTATTTTTAAAGAAAAATCATTGAATAGTCCTTTTATTGAATGATTTTTTAAGTTTCTTAAACGGAAAATAGCTGGGTCTAAAAGTGTCGATTATTTTGGGTCACCGTTTTTTAGAACTATTTTTCCGATATTTTACTTTGAAAAATATTTTAATAAACTCGCGATTAAAGAAAAATATCGAAAAAATCTTAGTTCTAAAAGTTTCCCGAATAAATAAATAAGTCTGCTTACTTATCTGGGTAACAAGCCTATTGTGCTACTAAGCAAAAATTGGACGGTTGTCTTTGACAACACGGACATTTGGCCCGCTAAATCCTTCTATTATTCCTCGGTAAAACGCGATTAATAAATCCAATTTGTTTCTAAAAATATAAGAAATTGTATGTGCAGGAATGGTAAAAAAGAGCAAAAACAGAAAAAATAATACTAAATTCATTCCTTGATGGTTTCTTTTCATGTACCAAATTCTGTTTCGATTTTGGTAAAACACCTTTATTGGACTTTCTTTTCCAACGGCTAAGCTCTCTTTATGATAAATAACTGCCTTGGGTTCAAAAAATATAGTAAAACCTGCTTTTCGAATTTGCTCACACCAATCCAACTCTTCATAATATAAAAAATAATCTTCTGACATCATTCCGACGGCTTGAATGACACTTTTTCTAACCATCATCGCCGCACCATGCCCATAGGGTACAGCTTTAGCTAAGTCATGTTGCCCTTTATCTTTTTCGCCTTTTCCAATCAATTTATTCCGTCCTGTAAATTTGTTGATTGGGGTGAAACCAGCATATTGGATGGTATCTGGCTGGTAAAAATACCTAATTTTAGGACTTGCCATACCGACAGCTGGACGCTCAAATGCTTGCAATAAATGCTCAACTAAGCCATCTGTAAAAACAGTATCATTATTGACAAAGAATAAGAACTCGCCACTTGCTTGTCCAATTCCTAAATTATTACCACCAGCAAAACCAAGATTTTCAATGCTTCTAATCACAACCACTCCAGGATATGCTCGCCCAAATACCCGGTCATTGTCCTTCAACGAACCATTATCAACGACGATGACTTCAAGATTTTTATAGCTATTTTTTTTAATAGATTGCAATAAGTCACAGGTCGCCTCTGCTTGTCGATAATTGACGGTGACAATAGAGATAAAAGGTTTGTTTTTAAGATTCATTTTAGTTATTTTTTACGGTAATTAGTTAAAATTCTAAGTGATCGAAAATCACCTGTTTAAAATAGAGTGGAAGGAGTATTCTTGTTAAAAAAACGTATTTTTAAAAGCGTTAAAGACTGTTGTGCAGTGCGCCAAATATTTTTAAAAATTCGCCAATGATTGACATTTAAAAGACTGGATAAATAAATTTGACCAACAAGAATGGTTATCCATATCGACAATCCCGTTGCCAATGCCGCGCCTTTCATACCCATCAAAGGAATAAGTATAAGATTAGTGACTATATTGACCAATAAGCTAAAAATCAACATTTTAAAATTCATCTTAGGCTTTCCGATTGCATCTAAGGTAATGCCAAATAATCGACCCCAAGGTTTAATTAATCCAGCAATTAACAGGATTTGCAAAATGGGAACAGCTGCTTCATATTTGTTGCCACTCAATAGGAGAATGATTGGTTTTGCAAATAAAAAAACTGCCGCTGACATTGGTAAAATGATTAATAATAATAGTCCAATGGATTGTTCATATAGATGAATAATTTGTGATTTATCATTTTTCCAATCCACTTTAGCAATCTTAGGATAAATCACTTGCGCAAGCGCATTTACTGGAATATCTAAATAGTTGTTGACCCGAGTCGCTAAGCTATAAATGGCAACTGCTGCTGGATTTAAGAATGTTCCCAACATCAATATGTCCGTTTTATTGAAAAGCATGGAAGAGAAATTAGTTCCAAAAACGTATTTGCCAAAATGGAATAATTTTTTCATCCAAAAGGTGCTAAAGCGAGCTGTTTTCAAAGGGCTAAATAAATCTTTCTTCAGATTAAAAACAGTGAAAATTGCAACAACTACCGCTACGGTTTGAATGCCAACTAAATAGATTAATGACGAATCAGTTGTGCTATATTGCCAGCCTAAAATGCCCAAAATTAAACAGCTTCCATAAGCTACATTTCCCCAGAAAATGCCATCGAATTGATGTTTTCCCATTTGGAAGAACTCCATAAATTTGAGGACTCCACTCGTTATTGAGTAGATGAAATATCCTGCCACCAAGGTCGTTAATTCTGGTATTTCCCAGAGCATACTCAATGGAAAACTTAGGGCAAATAATAGGACAGAACCGATAAGACTTCCTATCATCGTCATGCTTAACGCTGTTTTTCCTATTGCCGCTTCTGCTGCTGGATTGGCGGTCATGAATTTAATCAAACCATTTTGAATTAGTCCATTACGAGCCATTTCTACAAAGGCAATAATGCTGGTATAAAGTACCCAAACACCAAATTCGTATTCGCTTAATACTCGTATCAAGATGACAAAAGCAATCAAATTTGCGCCCATTAAGCTGACCAATGATAAGAAAGAATAACTCGTAGATTTAATGGACGAATTAGGCATAGGTCGTTAATTTTGCAGGGGATTGGGTTTTTAAACATTCGTGATAGACCTCTTCGGTTCTGCTCGCAATATTCTTCCAAGAAAATTGTTGGTTGACAAACGCTTTTCCCCAAGTACCCATTTGCTTTGCTTCTACTGGATTGGAAAAAAGATAATTAATCGCTTGTGCTATTTTTACAGGGTTATTTTTTTCAAAAAGTAACCCATTTTTACCTTGTTGAACCACTTCATTGATGCCATTGATGTCTGAAGCTAAGACCGGTTTTCCACAGCTATTTGCTTCCATCAGAACAATGCCTTGTGTTTCATGGAACGATGGCAAAATCAGGGCATAACTTTTCTGAATCCAATCAAAAACAACGGAACTTTCTAACGAACCAGTCAACTGAATTCTCTTCTCAAGTCCTGCTGCTTGAATCGCTTTTTCCAATGCAGGACGCATATCTCCATCTCCAATCATCATTAATTCAATTCGAGGATGTACTTTTTTCATTGCCTCCACCAATGGAAAAATACCTTTAATTCTATCCAAACGTCCCACAAAAACCAAGCGATTGTTATTCGGTACTATTGAATTATTGATTGGCGGTACATCAATTCCATTGGGGACAATCACAGATTTAGAGTAACAATCAGGTATTCGTTCGACCAAAGCACGTTGCATTTCTTGACTCACTGTGATTAATCGATCTGCATTCTTAAGGGCTTTATTCTCCATGGTTTGTACCCAGTTGAGATGTAATTTCTGAGCAAAGGATACTTTTTCAATGAGCCCTCTGCGTTCACTTTCTATACCCATAAAGCCGTGTAACGTGTTGACAACAGGGACTTTTTTATCAGTTGGATTGTCTAAAAAGGTATTGCCACTTCGGCCTTGTAGGTGAATGATGTCAAATTGTTTTTGTTCCGTTTTCAACCAACTGGCTGCTGCTTTATTAAAACTCCACTCTTCCACTAAAGCTCCAATTTGAGGCAAGTGTCGACCAGGAAAATAGGGTAAGGAAATAATCTTCCGACCCTCAATTTCCTCAATTTGAACCTTCTTTCTCCAACTTCCGCTGGTTAAAATCGAGACTTGATGTCCTCGCTTAACCATCCATTCACTCAATTTCCAAACATGGGTTTGAATACCACCTTTAAAGGCGAAAGGAAGGGTTTTACAAACGTATAATATTTTCATAATTGGTTATTTTTTTTATTCTTCTGTTCAATATTATATTGGTTCCAGCCAATTAAAATACCGATTAAAAAAAAGGATAAAATGATGTGCCAAGGCATTCCTTCTCCAAGCATTTTTTATTTTTTTTAGTGTTTTCTAAATTCTTTACTTGATGCTACAAAAATAGGTATGAAAGAAAGGAAGGATGGTACTTTTTCGTTTTTTGGTGGGATTC
>JBLHWU010000341.1:0-4707 GCA_047629355.1 Saprospiraceae bacterium
ACTTCCTGTAACTGTTCTGCGGTCAGCACATAATCCTGTTCTTTTATTGAATCTTCTGAGATTGTATTCAAAATAGCTTGCACCAATTGAATTCGCGTAGGAATGGGGAGCTTTGATATTTCTGCAATAAGTTTTGACATAATTTCTTTGAGTTTTAAGTAAGGCTACTAAATTTTTTCTTCATTCATTCATTAGACTTTATGAATGAGTAGCTTTTTTAGAATTGCAAATAATTGATAATCAATAGTTTGCGAATTATCCAGAGTCGCCATTCATAAAGTCTATTCATTCATAGATATATTCAGTTTTATAGTTGTTACTATTGCGTGTTTCTTCAACAGGGTAACCATCTAAATTGTAAATAAATTCACTAAAACAAGTATCACAAGATGCAAATTGCCCTCCATAATCTACGCCAACTGAACTAATCTCATTATTTGCAGAAAGATGGACAAAACCATAATAATAGGGAATCTCCTTATAAATATTTGATTTATTATCGTATTCAGTATGATATTCAAAAATCAATTCATCATCGGCATTGTATGAACTTCTAATCGCTATGTTTCCATCCTCCCATGTAAATTTAATGGTTGAACTAATTGTTTGAGAAGAAATTCCAAATGTTGTAATTTCTTCTATTCGTCCAGAATTATCGTAATAATAAGTATATATTATCTTCAACTCTAAGCTTCCACTCGAACCTGTAGAAAAGAACAATTGCTCAGATATTCTATCAAATTCATCGTAACTAAATGAATCACGGAGTGAAACCTAGGAATCATCATTTCTAATTTTAAGAATTTCGTCAAGTTTCCCCGATGTGTATAGATATTTTCGAGATAATGCTTGTGGATGCAAATCAGCAATGGAATCTATTTGCCTGGCACTATTGTATAGAAATTTTCTGCTTGCGTCGGAGGTGGACTCGAATTTGGAAATCGTTTCTTTGAGTACAGTACCATTTGTGTTGACAATTTCACAAACTTCATTTTCTGATGGCGGTGTCATTTCATTATCTTTACAGCCAAAGAAAATTCCTAATAATGCGAATAAATAGAGCGTGTTTTTCATAATTTGATTTAAATTTTAAGTAAATCTGCAAATTATTTCTGACTAAATTCACTCCCCCCTTATCAACCCCAACAAATCCCCCGCCGACAACTTCGCACTCGCCTCCGTCCCTTCCAACAACGAATCTGCCAAATCTCGTTTCTCCCCGTGTAACTTCACATTTGTCAAGTCCTATCTTCCCACCTTTTTGAGTCCCTACTTCCATGAATAATCGCAACAATGTAAACTTCATTGTCAATTACAGAATAAATTACATTATATCCAAAACGCCGGACAATTGCTCTTCGTCGATGCTTACTAACTTTCTGATAAAGAAAAGGATTGTCCTCTAATATTTGCAGAATATCAGCAACTTCTGCTAACAAGTCGAAACCTAAATTCTTCTTTTTGGACTCTAAATAATCGTAAGCATCATCTAAGTCCATTTCAGCAGCAGGTAAAACAATTACGTTATAGTCCGTCATTATCGAGAAGTATATTTAGCCAATACTTCTCGTGCAGGGCGACCTACTGAAGTGCCATTTTTATGTGCTTCTTCTCGTTTGTCTAATTCTTTTTCCCATGCTTCTGAAAGCTGAAACTTATCGTTAGTAAGCAGTTCTACTAAAAAGTGCATTAAATCTGCTTGTTGCATTTTATCCCAATTCTGGATTTCTGTTTTAACTTTTTGAATTGTCATAATTGTTTAATTTTAAGTAAAGCTACATCTTTTTAATGAAAATAAAAAAAGAAATCACTCCCCCCTAATCAACCCCAACAAATCCCCCGCTGACAACTTCGCACTCGCCTCCGTTCCTTCCAACAACGAATCCGCCAAATCTCGTTTCTCCCCGTGCAATTTCACAATTTTCTCCTCAATCGTATCCTCTGCCACCAACCGATAAATCGTCACTGGACGCTTCTGCCCGATACGGTGCGCACGGTCACTCGCCTGGTCTTCCACCGCTGGATTCCACCAAGGGTCAAGGTGAATCACGTAATCCGCTGCCGTCAAATTCAAGCCGACACCGCCCGCTTTCAAGGAAATCAAAAACACATCACCTTCACCTCCTTGGAATGCATTAATAGAGTCCTCGCGCCTTTTCATTGGCGTAGATCCATCGAGATATTGATAGGAAATATTTTGTTTTTTCAAAAAGGCTTCCACCAATTTTAAGTGTTTGACAAACTGGCTAAACACCAAGGCTTTGTGCCCATTTTCCAATAATTCTAAAATGGTTTCGCCAAACAATTCCAATTTAGAACTTGGAATCGTACTCGATGGCATCACCATTTTTGGATGACAACAGGCTTGGCGTAATTTCATCAATTCAGCCAATACTTGAAAGCGTTTTTTACCACTTTCTTCTTCCAAGGCTTCGATGTTTTCCACGGCTTTTTGCCGCAAAGCTTCATAAAATGCGCGTTCTTCCTCCGACAATTCAACCATCAAGGTAACCTCTGTTTTTGCTGGCAATTCATGCAAAACATCATTCTTTCTTCTCCGCAAAATGAACGGTTGAATCAAGCGTTTTAATTGTTGCCGAACCTCTTTATCATTATTCTTTTCAATTGGTAAGGCATAATTGTCATTAAAAAATTGCGCCGAACCGAGTAAGCCGGGATTCAAGAAATTAAACAAATTCCACAACTCGCCCAAGTGATTTTCAATCGGTGTTCCCGTCGTCAATACCTTAAAATTACTCTGCAAACCCATCGCCGCTTTCGAGCGTTTCGTCGAACGGTTTTTAATTGCCTGCGCTTCATCCAAAATAATGGTATTGAATTGCACCGTCGCCAACAATTCGCCTTCTTGCTGCATCAATCCGTAGCTGCAAATTAATAAATCAAAGGGTTTTAACTCATCGACCACCTTTTTTCGATTGCCGCCACCGAACAAGATTGCGTTTAAAGTAGGCGCAAATTTCTCCGCTTCTCGCAACCAATTTCGGGCAACTGAAGCAGGTGCAACGACCAACGCGGGACCATCTTTAGCTCGATTCAGCAGCAAAGCCAAACCCTGAATCGTCTTACCCAATCCCATATCATCCGCCAGACAAGCACCCACGCCCCAGTGCGCCAATTGCGTCAACCACCGAAAGCCTTCTTGCTGATAATCTCGTAAAGTCGCCTTAAAAGTCGAAGCTACTTCTGGATTAACATCGCGCGCTTCCGACATCCGTTGCACTTGGTCTTTCCACGCCGCATCCACTTTCAAATCATCTAATAAATCCGTAAAATCTTCCAAAACGGGGGCAGCCAAGGGATGAAAATCCAGCGAGCCTTTATTCTTATGTATCAAACTATTTATCTCCTGCAATTTCCGCTGCATCTCTTGTGTCAAAGCCAAAAATTCCGTATCACTTACCTGCACAAACGGCATGTCGGAATTACTCGCTGCTTCTAACAATTGCCGAAAACCCATGATTTTTTTACCATCAATTTTCAACTCACCGTCCATGGCAAACCAATCGCGCTTCTTCTTAATTGACATCGACAAATTAGCAAAACTTGCCTGTCCCGAAATCTTTAACTTCTCGCCTTTTGGATATTCTATAACAACTTTTTTATCCTTTTTCAACGGCTCTAATTCCAGCAAAACATTCAAACAATCTACAATTTCATCAAACTGCCATTCCTGATTATACCCATCTACTTTCGCAAAGCTCGGACACAAACTTTCGACCCAATCCGCATTCGTACTTTCCGTTTCCAAACTCCGTTTCGCCTGTGTTCGCACTCCGCCAACCTCTGCTATTACATGGTCGCGCCCCTTTCCAGGCTTGAAATACGGTGGGTCATTTTTAAAAGGTTTAACAAAAAATTCCAATTTGAAACCATCACCCAAGGGTAGCAAATGAACATAAGTCGTCGAATCTGCTTTCACCGTCGGCACATCTTTCGCCTTCTCGCCAACCGCCGAATGTACGGTCACTGCTGCCGATAAATTACCGATTGCTTCGATGACTTGTTTTTTCGCTTTTTTGGGAATGTGCAACTGTCCATTTTCCAGTAGTTGATTGATTTCCTGATGGGTTTCATTGACATTCAAAATGGTATATCGGGTCGGCGTTTCGCGCATAATATAAGTGCCTATACCTTTGAATTCCTCCTCAAATTTCAAGATATAATCCCCCTCTTTTTCTTCCACAATCAACTCCGGTTCTTTCTCACTCAATTCTACCGAAACACTGGGCGATTCCATTAAAAATAGCAAAGGATGTCCGACCAATAACTGCATAGCATCTCCGTATTCTATCGCATAATCTTTTTGCCCATAATATCCTTGAGAATACATTTTTACCGCTTTTTTAACCTGATTGTCTTGGTCAGTTGCCGATAAAATACCTTCTTCTTTGAATCTTTGCAAAGCCACATTTCGACCTTTTGACCATCCGCCACTTTTGGTCATGGTTTGTTCTTTGGGCTGGATAACTTGATTGTCAAAATTGATAAGCCAAATTATCCGCGCTGCTTTTCCATCTGCGCCGCCCGCTTTTCCACGTTTCTTTTTGGTTTTTATATTTAAAAGAGCTTCCAGTGAACGTTCCCACTTTTCAATAATCGGAACGATGTCGAGCATACTTTTAATACCCAGTTTTTTTTGCAAACGCAGCCACTCTTTATCGAAATTCTTTTTCACGGGTTCGGCAA
>JBLHWU010000342.1:0-4663 GCA_047629355.1 Saprospiraceae bacterium
ATGAAAGTGCTGTCGGCTTTGAATCCTAAGAACTGTGATTTTTCATTAGAAAAAGAAGTCACTGACGCCCGAAAACGCATGGCACTGTTGTTTACATGCTCTTTGTAAATTATTTCTAAAGATGAAGCATATGTATCTGTATTGTCAGATAAGGTAAGAACCGCAAAAATGAGGTCAATACCCAGCGATGTTTTTTTTTTAGGCATCGGATTTTGTGCTTCAAGCGTTGTGGCGAAGCATAGAAATAAAGATAGAACAATGGTATTTTGCATGAAGTGTTTTTGGGGAATAAGACGGTGGAATTTGTGGCTGAATTGTTAAGTGAGTGGTTTTTAACATTTAGGCAATTACAATTAATAAATTGGACGTTTTAGGCTAGCCATTTTTCATTCTAAGAGATTTTAAAAAATTAAGTATAGTTGGCATTATGGTCCATTTCTTAGAATGGAAAAGGGCAGCATAAAATGTTTAATTTATTAGTTGTTAAGTAACACGTAGTAATTAATCGGGTAAAATTTTTAGACAAGATTTTTTCGATAGTTTTCCCTTAAAAAAAATCTTGAATAGCCAGTGTTATTGAAGAAATTTTTAAGGGAAAAATAGCGGAAAAAGATGTTTATAAAATTACCTGATTAATTACTACGCGTTACTTATTGCCTTAAGTTCTCCTTTCTTTTTTAGAAAACCACCCATAAAGCACCGGCACTACCACCAAAGTCAAAACCGAACTCGAAATCATCCCGCCAATAATTGTCCAACACAACGGCGACCACTGATTCGTCTCTTGAATTGTCAATGGCAAAAGTCCCAAAATCGTCGTGATAGTTGTCAAAACAATCGGCTTGAAACGGCGCAGACTTCCTTCAATAATTGCTTCTTGCAATTCCATGCCTTCCGACCGCAATTGATTGATATAATCTACCAAAATAATTGAACTATTGACCACAATTCCTATTAAAGAAATGAGTCCAACAAAGGCAAAAAACGAGAATTTCCAACCAGTCAAATACAAGGCAAGAAAAGACCCTGTAATTGCTAACGGTATCGCGGAAAAAACAATCAAGGGCTGAGTGATAGACTTAAATTGCAATACTAAAACTGCAAAAATTCCTACCTGTGCCAATAGCAGAATAATACCTAGGTTTCCAAAGGTTTTCTGTTGTTCCTCATACTCGCCACCAAGGTTGTAGCTCACGCCGTCAATCCATTCCATTTGGTCTAATTTTTCCTTAATCTCAGCAGAAACAGGCATGGTATTGTCTAGATTTTCGACACTACCCTGCACTCTTACCGTACGGTCAAGATTGTAATGACCAAAGCTTGCCAAACCTTCCGAAAAGGATACTTTGGCAATGTGATTTAACGGGATTTGCCCTCCGGAAAGTGAAGTCACGTAGATTTTTCCAAAGTCGGTAATACTCGGTTTTTCATCAAATGGCATCCGAATGACAAGGTTGTATTCTTCGTCATCATCCGCTGTTATTTTATCAATAATTATTCCATTGAGACTTGCGCGAACGGTGCGGTCAAAATCTAATTCGGTCACACCCAATAGACCTGCTTTTTCTTTATCTAAAACAATTGTTATCTGTGATTGCTGGCGTTTGATGGGATTGTTGATGTTGATGACGCCTGGGGTTTCGCGTAAGAGTTGCTCGACTTTCATCGCCATCGTTTTGATTTTCTCCAAATTTTTACCGAGGATGCGCACCTCAATTGGAGCATCTACAGGCACTGCATTCTTCAATTCTTCAATTGTGATTTTTGCACCTGGATAATTGGAAAATGCCAGTCGCAATTCGCCTATTGTTCGATAAAATTCTGTGGCTTCCCATCGCGTCATATTCGCGACGACTTGCCCGTGATTTTTCAAAAATTGCTTCGGAATTCTATTGTAATAAATCTGTGGCGACCCGTTTCCGACATGCGAAGTATAATCTTTAATCACTTCCATGGTATCGAGTAAATCTTCTACAAAATTGACCGCTTTTTCCGTTGTTTCCAAATTCGAACCATCGGGTGTATCAATGTCAATCAACAACAAAGGTTTGTCGGCAGTTGGAAAAAAGGACACTCCAATTTTAGGAAATAAGCTAATGCTAAAGGCAAAAACACCTGCTGCCAATAAGACGATTAACCAACCTCTTTTTAAAGAAAATAATAAGGACGGGCGATAAATTTTTTCTATCCAAGCTTTAAAAAATTTATCGGCCAAAGAATCCTTTTCTGAAATCTTATTTGTCAAAATCCACTGAGACATAATCGGCGAAAAGGTCAAGGCTAAAATCAAGGAAATTATCAGGGTGAAAATCACAGTTAATGGCAAGGAAGCCAAAAATAAACCAGCGCCATCTCCCAATTGAGACAAGGGAAAAAAGGACAATAAGGTGGTCACTGTTGAGGCAATAATTGCAAAGCTCACCTCTTCCGTTCCTTTTTGTGCCGCCAGTTTTTTATCCATTCCATTTTTAATAAAACGGTTGATATTTTCCAAAACAACAATTCCATTATCGACCAAAAGTCCCAATGCAAGCACTAAAGCTGCTATTGAAATTTGCTGCAAACCGTAGCCGGCACCATTCAACATTGCCAATGCTAAAATGATAGAAAAGGGAATTAAAATCGTGATAATAAACGCTGAACGCCAACCGAGAGACAATAAAATGACGAGCCCTACGAGCAAAATTCCTTGAATCAAATTCATAAAGAAATCATTCAATCGTTTATCAACGGCAGAGGCTTGTTCAAAGGCGACATTTAGCTTTACATTCGATGGCAATCTATCTGCAAATGTCTGCGCTCGCTCCTGTAATTCTTTGTCAACATGCAAAATATTGTAGCCATTTTTCAATTTGATGCCTATCAAAATTGCCTTTTCTTGCTGATATTCTATCTTTCGCAATTGGTCTTCATACGCAAAGTTTACCGTTGCAATATCTTTCAAATAGACCACTCGATTGTCACCAACTGCTACGATAGAATTGCGGATTTCTTCCAAATTATCAAACCCTTTTGTACTTTGAATATTAAAAATTTTCGATCCTGCCACCACCTCACCACCAGGAATATTCACGTTATTTCCTTGTAAAACATTCGCTACTTGCTTCAAATTGACATTCCGCGCCGCCATTCGTTCATAATCTAAAGACACGCGAATTTCGCGCTTCGGATATCCGAAGATATCAATTGCACCCAACCCGTCAATATCATTAATTTCATCTTCCAATTCCTCGGCGAGTAACTGCAAATTGTGGTACGGCGTATTTTCAGAAGTCAAGGCATACATGCAAAAACTTACCCTTTCGGAAGGACTGATTTGTTCAATATTAAAAAAGGCTAAATTTTGTGGCAATTGAGATTGCACGGAGTTAACTTCTCGAACAATTTCATCATAAGTATCTTCAAAATCTACATCGTATGCTCCTTCGCAGACAATGACCACAATCCCCGTTTTTATCTTCGATTTTATCTTCGTAATGTCAGTAATGTCCTTCAATACTTTTTCTAAGGGGTCCAAAACCAAACTCTCCATATCCTCTGGACTCGTACCTGGATATGCCGCTGTAATCAGGTAAATTGGAAGTTCTACCTGCGGGTCTTCTGAGCGCGGCATACTCATAAATGACCGCACGCCAACCAGTACTGCGATGAGTAATAAGATGAGAACGAATTGGGCATTTTTTATGGATAATCTTGTCATTTTTTTGTTTTGTGTAGCGGCGACTTTAGTCGCCAAGCTTTTCTGTCTTAATTGAGCAGGCTGGCAACATAAGTAACGGTAAAAAAATAACTCCGCCAACTACCAAGTATTTCTTTTGTCCTTATTTCCCACTTTTGAAACAGTCATTATGTAGAGATAACTCCTATTTTAAAAGTAAACATCTTTTGTCATTTCGACCAAAGTGGAGAAAAAGAACAAAATAAACGTTGTTAGTTGGCAGACTTATTATTTCACCGTTACTAAAGTCGCCGCTACATTTACTTTACTCGAATCGAATCCCCATCAACCAAATACGGCGCACCGCTCGTCACCACGCTCGAAAACGCAACTTTTGGCTGTTTAATCGCAATAAAATCTGCATGAATTTGCAAAGGTTCAACTACTATTTCTCGAACCGTCTGTCCATCCTCTGAAGGCACAAAAATCTTGACGCCTTTATCATCTCCTTCTACCAATGCCGCCATTGGAATGGCTAAAAACGGCGTATCTGATTCTGGCTGAATTTCGACGCGTCCGATGTAGCCGTTGCGCAAGCGTTTTCCTTTCGATTTAATGGTTAATTCAACTTCAAATGTGCCAGTTTGGGAGTCGGAAGATTCTGCGATTAAACTAATTTGACCTTCAAAAACTTCATTTGGAAAGGCATCAAAACGCGCAATTGCTTTATCGCCATATTTCACGCGGGCGATGTCTCTATCTGATAAGTTGACTTTCATCACAAAGGCTTTTCCTTCGTTAGAAGCCAACAAAAATACTGGCTGTCCCGGTGCAATCAATTCATTCGACTCTGCCATTCTTTTGATAATTCTTCCCGAAACAGGACTTACGATTTTTGCATATTTTTGATTGAATCTTGCAATCGATAAGTCTGCTTTTGAGACTTCCACCAAGGTCGTCAAATCGTCTACATTCTCACTCGTCGCTGCTTCTTCTGCAAACATC
>JBLHWU010000343.1:0-4568 GCA_047629355.1 Saprospiraceae bacterium
AAGCTAAAAAAGCAATGCAAACTATTAAATACAAGGACTTAAAATTGCACAGAAATAAAGCAAGGGCTGCATAACTTTTATGCGCAAAAAGTCAACGTACTTTTTATGCTTGTCTGTACAGCCTATCTTAAAGACTATCAATAATTATGGTTTACTACTTATTATTGTACTGCTGATTACTTTGATAGGTATGTATTTATTGTGGGAAGAATCAAAAAATAAAAAATGAAATATTACCTCATCGCAGGCGAAGCATCCGGCGACCTTCACGGTGCAAACTTAATCAAAGCCTTATCAAAAGAAGACCCAAAAGCTGACCTCCGCGCTTGGGGAGGCGACCTCATGCAAGCCGCTGGCGCAAAAGTCGTCAAACATTACAAAGACCTTGCGTTCATGGGTTTTTCAGAAGTCGTAAAAAATCTTGGGACGATTCTAAATAACTTCAAGTTTTGCAAAAAAGACATCCTTGAATATGCGCCTGATGTGTTGATTTTAATTGATTATCCGGGCTTTAATTTGCGCATGGCAAAGTGGGCAAAAAAGCAGGGCATCAAGGTCTTTTATTATATTTCTCCACAGATTTGGGCTTGGCATTCGAGTCGCGTGCATGGTATTAAAAAGACGGTAGATAAGCTATTTGTCATCCTCCCTTTTGAAGAAGCTTTTTATCAAAAATACGATTTTAAAGTAGATTTTGTGGGACATCCGTTGCTGGATGTGGTGGAGGATTTTGGTCAACAACAGCCGATTGATTTCAGGAAAAAATACAGGCTTTCTGACAAACCAATCATCGCGTTATTGCCTGGCAGTCGGAAGCAAGAAATTAAAAAGATGTTGGCAAAGATGTTGACGATGGTTGTGCAATTTGCAGATTATCAATTTGTTATTGCTGGTGCGCCTTCACAGCCACTTTCTTTTTATCAAAATATTTTAAGTCAAAATAAGATTCAAATTCCTATTATTGACAATAAAACTTATGCGCTGCTACACGAGGCACATGCAGCCTTAGTGACCTCTGGAACGGCGACTTTAGAAACGGCACTTTTTGAAATCCCGCAAGTCGTTTGCTACCAAGGAAATTACTGGTCTTACCTTTTGGCGAAGCGATTGGTGAATGTGAAATACATTTCATTAGTGAATTTAATTTTGGATAAAACATTGGTGACGGAGTTGATTCAGGAGGCGTTTAATGAGGAGAATTTAGTTAAAGAATTGGGGTTGATTTTAGAGAATAAAAAGCGAGAAGAATTAAAAGAAGGCTACGTTTTATTGAAAGAAAAATTAGGGAATGCAGGGGCGTCTGCCAGGGCAGCAA
This sequence comes from Saprospiraceae bacterium, assembly GCA_047629355.1. Lineage (GTDB taxonomy): Bacteria > Bacteroidota > Bacteroidia > Chitinophagales > Saprospiraceae > CAYUNA01. Next base: position 1,316 of record JBLHWU010000343.1, read on the forward strand.
AATTGATGGTTGGTTATTTAGCTGCCGATGCATAGGCTGATTGGGATTCATTAATAAATCTCAATCAGGTTAAACACCGGAGGTACGCAGTTTTTTTAAATGATTATAACAATCGTCCCTCTTTCAGCGTTTTAAAACCAAAACTGCCATTTGAAAAATCAAAAAAAAATTATGAAAGTCACCATTTTTTACACCATTCTATTTTTATTTTTTCAAAACATTGGAACAGCTCAAGTCGTCGGAAAAATAACCGATTCGACGGGCGAAGCCTTATCATTTGCGAGCGTTTATGTCAAAGGAACTTCGACGGGGACAACGACGAATGTAGAAGGTCGATACGATTTAGACTTAGCGGCAGGAAGTTATGATTTAGCTTTTCAATACGTTGGTTATCAGCAAAAAACAGTGCAAATTGAGGTTGGAAATGAGCCATTAAAATTGGATGTCATTTTAGAAAAGGAAGCTTTTGAATTGGGGACGATTGAAGTTTTGGCAAATGCAGAAGACCCTGCTTATCCGATTATTCGGAAGGCAATTGCGAAGCGAAAATATTACCAAACGCAGGTCGAAGAATACACTTGTGAGGCGTATGTGAAAGGAAATGTGAAAATCTTGGATGCACCTGAAAAAATACTGGGGCAGGAGGTTGGAGACTTGGAAGGTAACTTGGATTCTTTGCGAAAAGGTATCGTTTATTTGTCGGAATCAGAGTCGATTTTGCATCATCGCGAGCCAGATTTGTATAAGGAAATTATGATTTCATCGAAGGTGAGTGGCAATGACCAAGGCTTTAGTTTTAACAATGCGGCGAGTATGGATTTGGATTTTTATGATAACCATACGTTTATGGGGCGTAATATTGTGTCACCGATTGCGAACTCGGCTTTTACTTATTATAAGTATAAATTGCTGGGAACGGTCTATGATGAAGATGGGCGTTTGATTAATAAAATTGAAGTCATTCCAAAGCGGGTGGAAGACCCAGTGATGGGCGGGATTGTGTACATCGTCGAGGATTCTTGGAATATAAAAGATGCAGATGTTTTCATTACAGGAAAGTCTGCACACGCCCCGTTTTTTGATACTTTGTATATGAAGCAGACTTATGTAAAAGTGGCTGAACCTGATGTTTGGCGGATTTTTTCCAGAAGCTTTACGTTGACAGGTGGCTTTTTTGGTTTTAAATATGGTGGTAGTTTTGTGGTGGTTTATTCTGATTATGATTTGACTCCAACGTTTGAAAAAGGCTTTTTTGACAATGAAATTTTGAAAGTAGAACGGGAAGCCAATGACAAAGATTCGCTGTATTGGTTTGAGGCGCGACCGATTCCTTTGACGGTAGAGGAGGAGGTAGATTATGTGATAAAAGACAGCATTCGAGAAGTGCGAGAGTCGAAGGTTTGGTTGGACTCGATGGATGGGGTGAAAAATAAATTTAAGTTTTTACCTATTTTATTAGGGCAAGATTATACGTTTAATCGGACGTATCAAAGGCAGTTTTTTACTGTAGAAAATCCGATGAGTAGCCTTCTTTTTAATACCGTACAAGGCTGGAATGCGGATTTGAAAATAAAATATCGGAAGGAATATGACAAGGAAGGGATTCGCTATTGGAAGTTGGGGACGAAGGTGAATTATGGTTTTTCGGAAGAGAAATTGAGGGTAAAAGGCGATGCGACGTATAAATTTAACAGCCGAAACTTTGCGCGAATTTATTTGGAAGGTGGACAAGAAATTATTCAATTTAATCAACAAGAGCCGATTGGTCCGATTTTGAATTCACTATACACGCAATTTTTTAGAAAGAATTATGCAAAATATTTTGACCAAACGTATGCGGAAATTGCCTATCGAGAAGAAGTGGCAAACGGTGTTTTATTGCGTGGTTATTTGAATGTTTCCGCCCGAAAAAGGCTACGAAATACAGATTTTAACTCTTGGTTTTATGAAGACACGCGCGTTTTTACATCGAATGACCCTGCTAATATTAGCGGCATTACGGACGGTGCATTTTCGGACAATCAAGCGATAACTTTTGGTATTAAAGCACGGCTGCGTTGGAAGCAAAAATACTTAAATTATCCCGATAGAAAATTCTTAGCAGGTTCGGCATTGCCTGACTTGTGGATTGAGTATCAACGGGGGATTCCACTGAATGCCAATAGTGGAGCGTGGGGGAGTAGTGATGCCAATTATGACTTTTTGCAAGTACAAATTTTAGAAAATTATCTACAAACTGGACTACTTGGTTGGATGGAATTTAATTTCAAAGCAGGCACATTTTTTAACAATAAAAAAGTCGCTTTTCAAGATTATAAGCATTTCAATGGTAGCCAAATTGAAGTTGGTAATCCGAATGATTACAACAACGCCTTTTTTGCTTTACCCTATTATGAATACAGTACTCAGAATGCGTTTTTGGAAGGGCATTTTCAGCAGCATTTAGATGGTTATTTTTTGGATAAAATTCCGCTGTTGCGGAAGTTGCAATGGACGACGGTATTGGGTGCACATGTTTTATATACGGAAGATAAAAAGGATTATTTGGAACTGTCGGTAGGTTTGGATAATATTGGTTTCGGACTGTTTCGCTTTTTGAGAATAGATGGGTTTGCACAATTTCGGGATGGGAAATATGATGGATTGGGGTTTATGATTGGGGTAAAAACGCCATAAAAATAAAAAGTAGTAAAAGCTTTTTTTTTAAAATAAAATCTTTATATTTGTTCTTGACTTCAACCAAAACAACTATGAAAGAACAAAAGAAAGACCTTAAATTATATAAGAATGTTAATTTTTTAATTGATGCAAATGATGGAATAAAACTTAGTGAATTTCGAATTGATAAACTGGAAAAGGGATTATTAAGATTAGATAGTGCTGAGCAATATGCGCTCAAAGCATCAAAAAAGCAGGATTTTGAATGTCATCCTTGTCAAGTATTGTTTTATACAGAAAAGCTGATACTGCTAAGTAAGAATGATGTTTGCCGATATGGCATAACAGAATTGGGACAAGAAGGTAGAGGGTATTCCGATGATTGGTTGATTGAAAATGGATTGAGATATGTAATTCAATTTTCGGGTAATATTCGGGATTGTTTATATGAAGAACGAAAAAAGATATTTTATTACGCTTTATTAGTGAAAACGATTTAATAAGTTAAGCCATAATTTATTTGTACCATTGCGAAAAAAATAATTTTATGGCACGTTTATTCAAAGAATTTTATACCCCAGAACTATTAGAACAA
>JBLHWU010000344.1:0-4567 GCA_047629355.1 Saprospiraceae bacterium
CCTTTTCCCTTCTAAAAAACACAAAAAATAGTTCCGTAACGAAGGCTATGCAACGATTTTTTGAATTCTTTAGAAGAAAAAATTACGGCGCATTATGGTCCAACTTATTAAATCGTTTTTACTAAGGTTTAACGTTCCGCCAATGTTTCTTACCCCCCACGCACCACATTTGCTTGTGTGGTGAAAGTTGTGAAAGACTAAATCACCCGATAATTTTTCTGCAAAGAATCGAGTAACATATCGCCCTGCAAGAAATATAATGGTATGATTTTTTCTAATCATTATTATTAGAATCGTTTTTATTACAAAGGTAAGTAACGCGTAAAGCAAGTTTGTTAAAATTTTCAAGTCGCATAGCGACGACTCCGTTTGTAGTAAAATGCGGTTGTATTTTCAAAGTGGCATCGCCACGACACCAAATAGAATCCATTGTGCCGCCGCGATGCGGCTTTAGAAACGGAAATCGATTGTTTCTACAAACGGAGTCGAGGCGATTCCTCTATTTTCAAGAAAACTTACTTTACACGGTATTAAGTAAGTGCCCCTAAATAATCGACACTTTTCGACAGGACTATTTTCCGTTTAAAAAACTTAAAAACGCCTTCAATAAAAAGACTATTAAAGGATTTTTTAAATTTCTTAAACAAAAAATATCCTCTGTCAAAAGTGTCGATTATTTAAGGTCACCTACTTAGGGAACGCGAAATAAATAAGTATAGATTCTTAAATCTGGTGCAAAAAAAAGGTTTTGAGGGATAAGAACGGGCTTTAAAGCCCGTTCTTATCCCTCAAACTCCCCAACGCGAGGCGAAGCCGATCGCGGAATTAAATATAACAAAATACAGGTATTTTATTGGGTAGTTTCAAACCTTTTTCGTAATAATCTTTAAGGAAAGATTAGAATCTTTAGAAGATTGTGATTACCTTTAATTGATTTTTTTGAAAAAAATACTGAAAAACTTTATAGTGCATATGCGTTTTTCAAAATTTTATTCCTTTTAAAATCTTACTCCATTTAAATTAATTAGTAGTATTTTAGGAAAATAACAGAATAAAAAATTATCTCGAAATTTGGAGATTTTTGCAAATTTGCTCTTAGCATTTAAAAATAAATTTAGCTTAAACCTCTTTTCTTATTTTCCTTTCTACTATAAGTAAAAACGATTCAATAACTTGGGCCATAATACGCCGTAATTTTTTCTTCTAAAGAATTCAAAAAATCGTTGCATAGCGTTTGTTACAGAATTATTTTTTAGAAGGGAAAAGGACAAGTATAATGACCCATTATTAAATCGTTTTTACCAAGAATCTAACCAAAAAAAACATGATTCGCCTTCATTTTCTCCTTTTTTGCCTGCTAACTTCCTTTTATTCACAAGCGCAGGACCCTGCCTTTTCTCAATTTTATGCTAACCGCATTTATTTAAATCCTGCATTTGCAGGAGCACAGGAAGGCATAAAATTAACGACGAGCTATCGAAAACAATGGACTGGTGTGACAGGACATTTTACGACCTATAGCATAAATGTAGATGTGCAAGAGCCTTGTTTATCCACTGGTTTGTCTTTAACTGCTTTTCTCGATACTCAAGGAGAAGCTGCTTTAAAAACAACAGGAATCAATGCAGTCTATGCTTATATTATTCGATTTGGAAATAAAGGTCTCCTAAGTGGGACTAATATTCATATTGGTTTACAAGGTGGTTTTATTCAACAACGGTTGGATTGGAATAAATTAATTTTTTCTGACCAATTAGATCCCATTCATGGAAATGTCAATCCAACAGCAGCCACAATAGGATTGGAAACCGTAGGTTTTGCAGATTTTGCAGGAGGTGTTGTTTGGCGGCAAAAATGGAAACACTTTCCTGGACTCCGCTACAAAAAACAAACAATACGATCTGCAATTGGGGTCAGTATTCATCATTTGCACAGACCAGAAAATTCATTTAATGATTTGTCTACCAATATACCTCGCCGTTATACGATTCATGGAGGGCTAAGAATTCCTATTATTGGATCTAATTTTAGAGGGCTCGCTCGGGAACATTATTTTTTTCTATTGCCTAATTTTAAATATGAAATTCAAGGGGAAAGTGGCGATAATTTTAATTTAGGGGAAACCAGTATTCTTTCCTACGGGATGTATATTCAGACGCCAAGTCCACTTTATTTTGGTGTATTTTATCAAAGCCAAAATTTTACAACCTCTACTGAAAATACAAATGCTTTTATTGTAGCCGTCGGTTTAGATGTAATTGGACCAGCCGTCGATTATATAATTGGAATTAGCTATGATTCCAATGTTGGCGGGCTTTCTACCTCTACAAAAGGAGTTTTAGAGCTTTCATTAAGGCTTCGCTTTAAGGAGAAAAGTTTTTTCTGCGCTGGCAGGTTTGGAAGAAAAAAGGGTACTCACTTTAAGAAGATTTTAGATTGTGACAAATTTCTTTAATTTTTTCATAAAAACATCATTCTTCTTTTTTTAATTTCCAAAAAGCCCTTTTCATGAATCGATTTACTATCCTTATAAGCTTTTTAATAATTTTCAATACCATTAATATTTTTAGTCAAAATTGTGATGCAAATTTTAGTTTTACAATGTTAGATTGTAATGTTATCACTTTTCAGCCTAACATTATTAATGTAAATTATACTTATACTTGGGATTTTGGAGACCCACCAAATACTTCTAACGGGCCGATGCCAACACATACCTATCCAATGGTGACAGGTAGTAGTTCTACAGATTATATCGTGATTCTTACCGTTAATGGTCCGGATTGTAATGAATTTTCTACTCAACAAACCATTACGATTTTTGAATTTCCAACAGCGAGTATCTCTCATGAAAATGCTACTTCGGCCTTTGGCCCTTGGGTTGCTTGCGGTCCAACAGTTGACAATCCTAATTATACCCTAGAAATTAATAACGAATCTACTGGTAATATAACTTCTTATATGGTAGATTGGGGAGATGGATCTACTCCGTATACTGATTCCACTTTACCTAATGGAACATTTCATTTATACCAAGTCGTTGGTACTTTTGATATTGTGATTACAGTTACAAATGCTAATGGTTGTTCTGACGCTCGAACTTATATGTTTTTTAGTGGAAATAACCCTTCTGTAGGGCTAAGTATTTTAGGAAATACGGTTGCCTGTCTTCCAGAGTCTTTTACCTTTAATATTAATGATGTTGAAGATAATCCCGAAGGAACTATCTATATAATCAATGTAAATGATGGTTCTCCTTCCGTTATGTTCAATCACCCTCCTCCACCTTCTTTTATACACACCTTTTTAATGAGTTCTTGTGATACGGCCTTCATGGATCAAAATGAACAATTCGCCGTGGAAATAATCGCGGTTAATCCTTGTGACACCTCAAAGGCCGTTGTAAGTCCAATTAGAATTTTCAAAGGCCCAGAAGCAGATTTTGAAATAGCCCCCGATTCTATCCAGTGTGTGAATGATGAATTTACATTTACCAATACTTCAAATAGTGGAAGCTATTATTTGGGTGGAATGATTGGACAATGCCTAGATACGATGGTTTCACATTGGACGATTGTTCCTAATACGGGTTGGTCTATTACGTCTTTCTCAAGTGGAACTTCCTATGAAGATGCTGAAACGTTTTCTGCTACTTTTAATCAACCTGGCACCTATGATATTACACTTGAAGTGGCCAATTGGGAAGAATCTTCTTGTGACCCAGATTTCATTACAAAAACTATTTGCGTTATACCAATTCCTGCTGCTAATTTTGATTTTACGCAAAGTTCAGGCTGCCCAATATCCATTGTTGAATTAGAAAACCTTTCAAACACCTTAAATAGTTGCGATGAAACAATTTATGAATGGGAAATAGAATTTATGGGTTCAGATTGTGGCGAAAATGGTTCTTGGGAATTTATTAATAGTACCAATGAAAATTCTCTAGAACCTGACCTTCAATTTGATTCCTCTGGAGTTTATTCTATTCGTCTGACGGTTATGAATGATTGTGGCATAGATACCTATTTAGATAGTGTCATTATTGGTACTTCTCCTGTATTGGAAATTTTCCCTATTGATAATTTTTGTATTTCAGGTTCCATTGAACCAGAATTAGATATCTTCTCAGATTGTTATTCTGATACGCCGCCTATGATTACATGGAACTTTCCTGAAGGATCACCTACTTCTGCTTCAGGAATATCGCCTGGAGAAATATCTTATAGTTCGGCGGGGACTTATACCATAACCGCTTCAACTGAGAATGATTGTGGAGCAGCAGTTGCAACTCAAACATTTACGATTTACCCACCTCCAGCCTTGCCAAACATTACATCTAATACGCCTATTTGTAGCGGAGAGGACCTTTGTTTTACAACTCAAAATGGTGTTAATATTACTTATTCTTGGGAAGGACCAAATATGTGGACTTCCATAGAAGAAGATCCATGTATCTTTGAAGCAACACCAATAAATTCAGGTACTTATTTCTTAACAGTTACAGACCTTAATACTTCTTGTGAAAATACGGTCTCGATTGATGTCACCGTCCATCCATTGCCCC
>JBLHWU010000345.1:0-4538 GCA_047629355.1 Saprospiraceae bacterium
ACAGGCTGAAATCGAAACTCGAGAACGCAAAAAAGAACGAGCATCCTATCAGGAAATACTCTCCGACTTAATTGAAAAAAGAAAAGCTAAGTAAACCCGTCAAATAATATAATATGCGCCAATTAAAACATATCATGGTCTGCTTAGACCTAACTGAAATGGACGAATTATTAATTCAATATACTGCCTTTTTTTGCGGGGTAGTGCATGAAATAGAAAAGGTTTATTTTGTTCATAACATTCGTTTTGATAATGCGGAAGATGCACAAAAAATCATATCAAAATTGGATAAGCCCCTCGACGAAATAGTAACAGAAACCATTGAAGAAAAAATCGAAACATTCTTTAAAAATGCACTCTCTAACACCCAATACGAGATTATCATTGAAGAAGATGGCTCCACTCCAGGTACTTTAGCCCGATTAGCTAAAATTCATGATGTAAACCTCACCATTGTTGGCAAAAAGATTTCTTATCCAGGTTCTGGTTTAGCTGCTGAAAAATTACTACGGATGCCCCATTCCAATTCTTCCTTGCTTTTAATTCCAGAAACGGCATACCACAGCATTCATAAAATTTTGGTACCTACAGATTTTTCAAAACCTTCCACTAACGCTATTGAAGCGGGGGCCTATTTGAAGAAAATAAATAATGCTGAACTTTCTTGCCAAAATGTGTTTAGTGTACAATCCTTTTACTTTCCCACCATGATGGTACAGGACTTAAAACCTGTTTTAAAAGATGGAGCTAGAAAAAGATGGGAAAAATTCGCTAGGACGCTTACCTCAATCGAAGAAGATAACATTGAATGCACCTTGTCATTTAACTCAAATAAAAATATTGCTCAAACCATTTATGACCATGCCGTTCGCACCAATACAGATTTAATTATCGTCAGTTCGAAAGGCAAAGGTGGTTTTGCAGCTTTTATGGTCGGTAGTGTAGCGATGCAGTTGGTACAGGCGGATTTGCATATTCCGTTGTGGGTAGTACGCAGCAGCGAAAAGTCCTAAACCTACTTAGATTTTTTAGTAAAAAATCAATCTTCAACTTTGGGTATATCTACTTTAGATGAGTCAATCACAGCCGTAATAATTGGTGCGGCATCTACATTTTCTATATTTAAAAAATCAGTAATGGAGTCAGAAGCACTTTGAAGTTTTTGCAAATCAACTTCTGATAACTTTTTCAGTTTTAGAGAAAGTTGTTCGTGAAGCGGTTCAGGTATTTTTGCGATCAATTCAGCACCTTTAGCTGTGATGGTAATTAATCCAATCCGTTTATCCTGTCGTTTAGGCAATCTGGCAATCTGGCAATCAATCCTTTTTTCTCCAATCGGCTGATGATGCCTGTTACTGTGCTGGCATTAAGTTGAAAAAAGTCTTTCATTTGTGTATGCGAAGCCTGAAAATTTTCCTGATCATTTAAAAAATTTACACAAAGTAATTGAGGAATGCTAATGCCGTATTTTTTTCAATTCGCTTACTTTCCAAATTTACAAAACGAACGATTTGGCGTATTCTAATGAGAATTTCTGTGTATTTCATTTAGTCTAAATATAGTAAAATAGTTGTTAAAGGAAGTGATTTGTTTCATTTTGAAACAATTGGGTCAATAGTAAGTGTGAAACATATAGCCTTTGCCAATTCCACCCGTGGTTACAACCATTTTAGGAATAACTATGTAAGACATGCGCGAGTAACTAAAATTGGTTTAAAGTTGTTCTCTTTGAAACGATTACTCTTATGGAAGATATAAAACAAGAATTAGAAAAATAACGAAAGCACAACAATTAGTAACAAATGTCTATATGTGTAGGGTCACCCCATGCAGCTTCGACTTTGGAGAAGCATATTTTGAGTCAAAAAATATTTGTGTTAATAATGATGCATTTTATTCTACACTGATTGAGTCCACCACCCGGATATGTAATATCTAGTACGGACGGTGATGACAATAATGCAAACATAAATAGAAATCAATTGGAACCAGTTTATAATGGCATTGATGATGATTGTAACTCTATAACCTTAGATGACAATTTAGATTAAGATGGTTTCTTATTGGCAGATGATTGTAATGATGAAAATGATTCCATAAATCCTGATGCGGCAGAAATACCAAACAATATACTGATACGTGGCACCAGTACTACGATGATGGCTTTCAGGGTTTTGACATTAAGAGCGACAACGGTTATGTTCGGGCTGCCCGGGCTTTTTAACTATTTACCAAGTTAACTATTAATCCCGCCTTAGCGGGACGATTTTTATTTTGAACAATGGCCTTATCCTATGACTTATCAGTATTTAAAGATGACCAATCGATCTCGCAGAGTGAAAGTCCATTGGGCATTTAAAAGAAGGAACCGAAATATCTGTTTCGGGTGGTTGGGGTATAACAGGCTGGTGAAATGCTCAGCGTGATTAAAAGAAACAAAATTATTGGCTATCGGGCGTTCGTCCGATAGCCTTTATAATTTAATAAGATGCAAAATCCATATTTGAAAAAACTGTCGAAGCACTTAGAGTTATACGAATTACTTGAAGCCTATTTTGCCAAAGACCATAAACCAAATAAAGCAGAACTCCATTCTTTTTTAAGTAGCATGAATTCGTATCTTGGAATGATGAAGCATTACCGAACGCAGAATTTGAGAAAGAAAATGCTCTTTAAGCATCTCTCTGTTTGGTGGTGGAATCAGATATGTTTGATTGGCGGAATTGCTAAATTTGTGAAGAAAAGAAGGCCAGTGTAGAACAAAGGCTATGACATCCATAGCTGGCAGCCTAAGCTAACCCTCAAAAGCTGCCCGCCGCCAGCTATGGCGCATAGCCTACCGTTGAACATAAAACCCTGGTAATCAACAATTTACTTGGTGAAAAAAATGCAATACCACGAAAAAAGCGCTTGACAAGCTCCTTGTTTTCCCTCTACCTTTGCGGCTACCAATACCCTTATTTTTATCATCAATTAAAAATCAGTAGCCATGACAAGCAAAGAAAAATTATTACAGCAGTATTCCGATTTTTTAAGAATGCGCAACTATTCCGAGCAGACCTAGAAAGCGTACATGGGCACCATTCGGATGTATTGGAAATGGTGCGAGGAGCGGCGAGACAGCCCTATATTCGATAAAAAAACATGCCGTTCAATCCTATTTGGCATTCCGAATGAGCGTGCAAAAAAGAGATTATTTAACGGTCAATGGAGATTATTCTGCCCTGCAATGGTTTTACAAATATGTGTTGAATCGGAAGTGGGATGTACAAAAATTAATCCGACCAAGAAAAGAAAAACGGCTACCTAAGTACATCAGCCCACAGCAGGTCAACCAATTGGTGGAGGCGACGAATTGCCGAAAGTACAAAATTATTTTCTTGCTTTTTTATTCTACGGGGCTTCGACTCAATGAGTTGCGGCAACTGAAATGGGAGGATATAAAGTTTGGGTAATGCCACAAATGTGCACTTTTACAGTTTAGGTGCTTTTGTTTATCAAAGGGATTTTTAAGGGATAAAAACGATTTTGCAAAAATCGTTTTTGTCCCTTAATACCCCTTCCGCGTTGCCGCAAGCAACGCGCACTGTGTTTTTGGAAGCTCGATAATCTTACGATTTTCTCGCTGCTCAAACTTAAAAGAACCTTTGTTTACACGGTAATAAATCACTTTTTCAATAAATGGTGGTGCACATTTGTTACAGTACCCAAAAACCTTTACGATAGGACAAATTGTTCGACAATTTGGGGCACAATATGTTGATATTTATCAGCCATCGTTTCGGGTTCAAAAAGTATTGGAGCATATCGGGAATTGTCGCACCACGAGTTTGGGCGGTCATTTGGTGAAATGTACGGCTTGTGGTTACGAAAAGGCGATTTGTAATTCTTGCGGCGATAGCAATTGTCCGCAATGTCAAAATATCAAGAAGGAATTATGGATAGATAAAGTGGTGCATCACTTGCTGCCGGTGCGCCATTTTCACCTGATTTTCACTTTGCCCCACGAGCTGAATGACCTAATTTTTTACAACCAACGAACGATGTACAGCCTGTTTTTTCAGACGGTTTGGCAGACCGTCCAACAGGTAACGGGGGCTGGACAGACGAGCATGGTGGCGACGCTGCACAGTTGGGGAAGCAATTTAGCTTACCATCCGCACCTGCATTGCATTGTTCCGAAAGGCAGTTTTTTGAATGGCAAATGGGTGGAAAACACGCCGACCAACGCCCGTTTTTTTGTCCAATCAAAGTTGCTTCGAGAGACGTTTAAGGAGATTTTTTTTTAAAAAAATGATTGATGCCATCGACCACCAAATATTTTATTTTGATGGGAAAATTGCGGATGCGGATGCTTTGGGAAAGATAAGAAAAATGTACACCAAAATCAAAAAGAAGACTTGGTCAGTACGTATCGAAGCGCCGATATTGGGCGTCGAACAAATCATCGAATATCTGGGACGTTACATCAAACGCATCGCAATTACCAACGGTCGACTGGTCAATATTGTCCAAAATTCCGTCACATTTGAGTACAA
>JBLHWU010000346.1:0-4494 GCA_047629355.1 Saprospiraceae bacterium
ACTCATATGGAGAAATGGTTGAAACGATTTGACTAAAAACAAATTTTCCCTGATTCATGGCTATCGTTTCTTGCGAAATAACCAAATTTCAGAATCAATTGAAATCAAAAAATCGAAAAACCTTTGTATCTTGCTCAATAACAGTAAGTTGCATCAGATTTTTTTTCTTAACGCAACACTAATGACATAGGCTATAAAATTTCGTATTTTATTACTTTACTCTTCCCTAATCGGATGATTTTTGACAGTCGCCTAATTTCAACTATCAAATTAGCTAATAAAAATAAAATGAATAAGGACAACACGATTGCTTATAATAATGAAACAAATCCCAATAGAGAAGAAATGGATAAAGTGAAGGATGTTCTACCCCGTTCTTTCAACTTTTATTGGCGAGGAGCAGTATGGGGAGTTTTAGCAGGTGCTTTAATGGCATTTTTTCTATTAACTCTTCAAGCAATAGTGGAAGAGAACTTAATAACTATCGGCTTTTTAAAATATGGAATTTTGGCAGTTGTTTTAGGATTTGCTTTAACTAATTACAAAAGATATTTGAATAAAGATTCTATTTTCAAAAATGGCATTCTATATGGTGCGTATATTACACTCCTCAGCGCAGGGATTTTGACACTCGTCAATATGGCAATCTTCAAATTTATAGGTGGGTTTAGTGTCAAAAAATTTGGGGTAAAAGCGAACGATTTCGCAGATTTCTTTTCTGTAAGTGGTGCTATCTTTTTTGAAGTGTTTATATTGGGAATGATTATTACCTTCATTATCCTCCAATATTTAAAATCTACTTTTAAACCAAATGAAGGTTTAAAATAATCATTTCATCCTTTGATATTCACTTTTTTTTAAAAAAACTGTAAGTATCAAAGGACTGAATAAATTTGATGTCCATAATCAAACATGAATCTAAGTCCGGCGATTACAATGATTTAAAAAGAGCGATTTGATTCCTTGCTCGCACCCAATTGTGGCCAATATATTCCGTTTTATAGTAGACATCATTTTCCAAAAAATCCGTCAAAAAACGCATGGCTTGCATCAGCGTTATCCACTTCGCACCGAGCAATAAATTATCTTTTTCTAAAGGTGTCAAAACGGCTTCCATTTCTTCTAAATACCCTTTTAGCAATGCTTCCACAATTTCTGGTTGAGCTTTTACTTCTTCTAAATTGGTTGCATCTTCTTCACCCGTATTCGCAAATGTTCGCACCATATCCCCAAAATCTGACAGCACTGTTCCTGGCATTATCGTATCCCAATCAATGACTGCAAGCGCATTTTCGCCTTTCCAATCGAAAAGAATATTACTAATCTTTGTGTCATTATGCGTTACTCTAACTGGCAATTCCAAATCCGCTATTTTCTGAAAAATATCGCAATGCGTGATAGTAAATTGAATTTCTAAAATCGCCTGCCCAATCTTATTTTCAGAAGCTGCTTTTAAGGCGGTTTCAAATAAACGCATTCGCCGAATGCCATCGTGAAAATGCGGAATCGTCAAATGCAATTGCTCAATATCAATATCTGCCAATGCTTTTGAAAAAGCCCCATAAGCTCGCGCGGCTTCGTATGCTTGTGCTGCATTTTTAACCGTTTCAAATGTAGATGTTTTAGCAAAAAAAGGAAAAACTCGCCAATAATTCCCAGTTTCCTCTTTGAAAAACAGCTGCCCATCTTTAGTAGGAATTGGTTTTAAAATCTTATCAGAAAAAGCTTTTTTTTCTAAATGTTCGGCAACAAATTTAATGTTTTCCATCACCTGTTCGGGTTCGGTAAAAACGTGATGATTCAGTCGTTGCAAGATGTAACTGCCCGTCTCATAAGTTAATCGATAGGTATCATTAATCTGTCCCGTGCCAAAAGAAATGATGTGTTTTGGTTGCTGATTTGGGAAAAACTGTTGACTGATATTCTCTAAATGCTCGATAATTTGTTGTTTTTAATTATTATTGTAAACTTTGCCTAAGTAGTCATTCAAGTTAGGTCTGTCGGATGAATTTGAATGACTACTTAGGAATGCGAAATAAATAAATTGTTATTCTTGCCCCATACGGGCAGGCGAGGATATTTTTTCCTCATTGTGTACTTTAAAAATCTAAAAATATCAACATTTATGCGGTTTTCAAAGCCCAAATTGAGAAAAAAACCTCTCTGCCAAGAATAAGAATTTATTTAATTATCATTCTTTACCGGCAAGAACGTAACATTTTTTTCATTATCGTAAAAATTTGAACTTATTTTAGATAAAATTTTAGTAATTATTTAATAATTTTTCTCTCTCACTAAACCACCTTCGGCGGTAGATTGAGTGGTCTTGAGGGTAAAATGGGGCTTACTGCCTCCATTTTACCCTCAAACTCCCAAAAAAAAGACTTAAACAACTACAAAATTTAACAGACAACTTGAAATAAATGAAACGGACTTTTTTAATCATTTTGATGGCATTTTTCATGCAAAATCTGCACGCGCAACCCTTCGCAACCCACGCTTTCATCAATGGTAAAATTTATACCTCCAATAATGTGCAACCTTTTGTGGAAGCGATTGCGATTAATGGTGAAAACATCATTTATGTAGGCAATAATAATGATGTGAATGCAGTCATCAATGGCAGTACGGTAGTCGAAAATTTGAATGGGCGATTGATTTTGCCAGATATCCATGACGTACACCTGCACCCGTTGGAAGCAGGAACCGAGGGTGGCAGCGGCTGTCATTTGCACAACGATGCGCAGACGGTGAATGAGTTAATTGACGAATTGGATTTATGCAATGTTCAACCCAATTCTAATGGCTGAATTTTAGCAAATGGACATTCTATTTTTACGTTATATGATGGTATAAACCCTGCAAAATCATACCTCGACGACCTTTTTCCAAACACTCCTGTGGCAATTTTGGAAGAAACGTCACACTCGGTTTGGGTGAATTCTAAAGCATTGGAAGTTGCTGAAATTGATGACTATACAGAAGACCCACCGGGTAGCAATATTTATAAAAATCCAACAACTGGAGAAGTTGACGGTATTTTGATGGACAATGCAGGCGATGTGATTTTGCAAATGGCATTAGCAGCAAACAACGCGATTGATAACTTACATTATGATGGTTTGATTGAATTCGGTTTGCCAGAATTAGCGAAAAATGGTATCACTTCTATTTGCGAAGCACAAACCTATTGGAAACGCGGTTATCAGGACATTTGGCAGGAATTACATGACAATAATGAATTGACTTGTCGGGTGGTCTTGAATCCGTGGATTTATACTGATGAAGACGATGCGACGCAGATTCCAATATTACAATCACTATACAATACGGGCGATAATATGTTGAAAGCCACGCAGGTCAAATGCTATTCTGATGGAATTATTCTTAATGCAACGGCGGCTTTGCACGAACCATATATTGACAATAACGGATTGCCATTTAATCAAGGATTAAACTATATTGACGGTGACCGATTGGCAAATTTAATGACTATTTTGGAGCAAACGGGCTATGATTTTCACATCCATGCGATTGGCGATAGAGGAATCACAGAGTCATTGGATGCGGTCGAAGCCGCACGAAATGCAAACGGCGATATTGGCGCGCGACACCGAATTACGCATGTGGAAATTGTGAAAGAAAGCGATTATCCGCGTTTTGCGCAGTTGAATGTGACGGCAGATATGCAAGTTGCCAGCGATTTCACCAATCCTGAAAACTGGGAGGAGAATCTTCCATTTTTGGGCGCAGACCGAATAGATAATATCATTCCACTAAAATCTATTTTTGAAACAGGCGCACGAGTGACCTTGAGCAGTGATTGGGATGTGAGTTCTTTAAATCCGTTTATCGGTATGCAAAATGCCTTAACTCGCGCTCCACAAAACCTTCCAACAATCGAAGATGCTGTCAAAGCTTATACGATTAATGGTGCGTATGTTTTGCGACAAGAGACGAATACGGAAAGTTTGGAAGTAGGCAAATGGGCAGACTTTATTTGTGTGAATCAGGATATTTTCACTGTTCCAACCAATCAAATTGCACAGACAATTGTGTTGAGTACTTAGGTTGGTGGCAAGGAAGTGTTCCGTTCAGACGACTTGGATGCAGTGAGTAATGTGCAGAAAAACAATTATTTTGACCTCTACCCTACCCCAATAAAGGACATCTTAAATATTAATTTGAAAGACGAGACGATTCTTGGATTAGATATTTTTAATATTAAAAGAGATTTGGTAAAAGTAGGAATGAAACGATGCAGGATAGTTTGCAAATCAATGTTTCCAGTTTCCCGAAAGGCGTTTATTTTTTAAACATAGTATTGAAAAATGGGGAATTGGTGAGTAATAAGATAGCTAAGAATTAACTAAGTACGTGACATTATTTATTGGGGTAAAATTTGAAAGCAAGATTTTTTCGATAGTTTTCTTTTAAAAATCGTTGCATGGTCTACATCACGGAACTATTTTTAAGAGGAAAATAGCGGAATAA
>JBLHWU010000347.1:0-4434 GCA_047629355.1 Saprospiraceae bacterium
TTCCTCTTAAAAATAGTTCCGTGATGTAGACCATGCAACGATTTTTAAAAGAAAACTATCGAAAAAATCTTGCTTTCAAATTTTACCCCAATAAATAATGTCACGTACTTAGAGTCGGTAGATTATTTATTACCAACTCTATAACATAAAAAAGCGGATAATCAGATTAATTAACCGCTTTTTTTTAGAAAATAGGAATCTAAGGAACGCGAATTAAATAACGTTATTTTTGAGAGAGAGATTTCGTTCCTAGTTTTTGCTTTAAAAGTGCGATTTATGTTGATATAATGAGCATTTCTAAAGTGAAAAATATGGACTAAATATCCGCTCAAAAATGTAAGATTATTTATTTCGTGTTCCTTAGTAGGTGATCTTACTACAACTCCTTAATCTTAATATTCCGATACCAAACCCTATCGCTATGGTCTTGTAACGAAATATGCCCCTTTTTCGATAAGCCAAAATCAGGCATATCCTTGAATTTTGAATTGGCAATCATCTCCTTCCACTTGGGAGTGTGCATTTCATATTCCACCACTTTTTTACCATTCAACCAATGTTCGACTTTGCCATTCTTGCTAATCAAGCGGATTTGATTCCACCGCCCAGCAGGTTTGACCGTTTCATATTTACAAGCAATCATATCGTACAAATCGCCCGCACGATGAGTATCAAATTTTGCATCTGGATGACAAGTATTATCCAAAACTTGCATCTCTGGGCCGGTCTGCCAAACACAACAATACGAGGTATCTTCGACTACATTAAACATGATACCACTATTCCCACAATTAAAAATTTTCCAATCCAAACGCAATTCAAAGTTCTCATATTCCCCATCCGTAATGATGTCGCCGCCGTCCACAGATTTCCAACCTTCGCCGTTTACATTTGGAATCACATCCAACATCAACGCCTCTTCGTTAATTTGCCAACTACTACCAATTTTATCTGTTTTAAAATTACGCCAACCATCCGTGGTTTTTCCATCAAAAAGTAATTTCCAACCTGCCACTTCTTCAGCATCACTCAAAGAATTAAGTTGCTTTGATTGCGCTTTTTTCACTTCACCCAAATCATTTTCTGGAATATTATTCAGCGTGTACCAACCTTCCGTTGACCACAATTCCCTGCCTTTCGCACTTACCCAATTGTTTGGAATGTGCACATAAATGACGTGCTGTTTTTTCATGCCTTCCAATTCTAAAAACACCTTTTTACGGTCGTCACTCACACTTGCTGAAACGACTTTTAAGTTTTCTAAATCCTTTTTCGGTCCACCGTATTCCGCCGTAGGCTCATACCACCATTGTTGGATGTCATAAACGTTTTTATTCCAACCATCGCCCCCTTCCAAGGCTTCCGTAAACTCAATTTCAATACCATTTGTCTTCGCGCGCACCGCTAACATTTCAAAAGCAGGCTTTTCATTAAATTTTAACCGTTGCAGACCGTACCACAATTTTCCATACTGCTGCCAGTTGCCCGAAGACCCTACCCCACCGATGTACAAACCGCCATCAGGTCCCCACACCATCCGATTCACACCCGCTTCCAAGCCTTGAATAAATCGGAAAACGCAGCCTTGATACTCACCTGCTACTTTCTCAACAAATACCCTTTTCACGCCACCGTGTGTTACTTCGCCGTGAATCATTTGACCTTTGTACGGGCCGTCATTGATAGCTAACGGAGTAGTCGGAGAGTTACCAATTTCATCTTGCGGCAACCAAACAACTGGCTGTTTTATCGGCTTTTTAGCGGCTTGAAATTCAGGATTAACCGCATAAGAATTAAAAAATGCACCTTCCGTAAGGTGCATGATTTTACAGGAAGGCAACCAATCACCCTGATTATCTGCTACAAAAATTTCATTGTCAACACCCAAACCAATGCCATTTGGTGTCCGCATTCCAGAAGCGACGAATTGTAATTCGCCCGTTTCTTTATTGATTCTAAAAGTCTTCCCTCGGTCAGCCGCTTGTGGGTTCGCACTCGCACCTCCTGGCAAAATGGCAATCGCTAAATTTCCATAAAACCAACCCTCTTTATACACCAAACCGAAAGCAAATTCATGAAAATTCCCCGTCGTTGTCCAGCTATTGTTCAAGGTCTGATATTCGTCAATGATATCATCACCATTGTGGTCAATCAACTTGGTTAATTCTTGTTTTTGTAAGACATAAATATCGCCGTCTACCACTTTTAAACCCAAGGGTTCTGCCAAGCCTTCCGCCACTTTTGTTACCGTCATTTTCGATTCATCGCCGCTATCCGGATTGTCGATTAAATAAACCGCACCCGATGCATCCCAAGTACTCACCGCCAAACGTCCATCAGGCATAAAATCCATTCCTGCAACTTTCGGCAAAAACGTTTCGGGACGTGCTTGCGTCAAATCATAACTTGGGTGTACCTCTAATAATGGCGCACCATTACCCGGCAATTTATCTTTCGCACCAATCGACGTAATCACTTCAGGCGCATCTTCTTTTCGGTGCATCAAGACAGTCGAAGGCACTGCTTCAAAACCGTCACCACCGTAAGGTGTCCATTGAAGAGAAACCATTTTTCCACCTGCGCCTTGATAATATTCAAGTCTAAATGGGTGATACCCTTCACTCAAAGCCATTTCACCGTCGCGGGCATCTGCGCCGTGTGGACCGTCATGACTGATAACCAATTGGTCATTAATCCATAATTTTGTACCATCGTCGCTAATTAATCGAAAGACGAAATTAGCATTAGCAGGCATTTTTAAATAACCCGACATGAGCATCCCAAAATTTTCTGGTAGGTCTGCCAAATCAGCATCCAAGAGATTAATCGTTGGTAGAATAGATTCAAAATCAGGTTTACGATTGTCTTCAATTTCATCAACAGAAACGATGTCGTGGTCGTGTAAGTAGACCTTCATTACTGCGCCAGGGAACATATCCTCGTCAGATATGCCATTTTTTCCTTCCTGATAATCCAGGTTTCTATTGGAGTCTACTGCTTGCTTAGCCATATTCGCCGCCTCGGTTTCTGCATCCAAATCCATGATATATTCTATCATCGTTTTGATGTCTGATTCCGCTAATTCAGGGTGTCCCGTCATCACTGCTTCACCCCAAATGCCACCGCCGCCATTTTTGACTTTACTGACTAACATAGCGACATTTTCAGAAGAGTTTTGGTATTTCTTTGCAACATCTTTATAAGATGGCCCAACGGTATTAACGTAAGTATTATGGCAAGTTTTACAATCATTTCGAGCAATCAATTTATAGCCAGCAGGCAAGTCTTCTTCCTCCTCTTGACCAACAATTTTATTGGTATTTTCCAACAGCGGTCTTTTAACGTAATTGGTTGCAAAACGAGTCGTCGCATTACTATTCAATACTAATTTCCCTTCCAAATCCAACCCGCTAATTTTTTTGAACAGGCGTTCCTTTTTATTATTAATTTGAAAATCACCATCCGTTTCAATAGCACTTTCTAAAGCGATAGAATTGACATTGGTCTCCAAAATAACTTGCGTTCCTTCGGGTACATTTTTAGTCGTAAAAACCCGCTCAAAGCCCATTTTACCACCCTCTTTTTCTAAAAATTCTGGCTGTTCCGTTATTTCAATTTTTTGACCATCTACCGATGTCAGTTCATATTTTAAGAGTGCATGACCTTTTTTTAATTCATGTCCTTTGTATTGAAATTTTGCCTTGGTTTCTTTTCCATTCTGCGAAAGCAACCACGGTTCTTTGTACTGATTCTGCGTCCAACCATTTCCCAAACTCGAAGGCTGCGGCCCATGCGCCGTCGTATAAACTGCGCCATCAAAGTTAACGCCACCACGCCAAGTTTTATACAATGCGCCCGTCTGTGTGTGGTAGCTTGCCCACAAATTATCGTGCAAAGCTAGCGTCACCATGCGCGGCATCGAATCCATCACCGACCGAAAAACCCACGGGCTATGCGGTCGCTCAATTTTGACGGTATTCGTTGGCTCATTCTGGCAACTAAAAATTAGGATAAAGGTTAAAATAGATAAGACTCGTGTAAAAACTTTCATATACAATTGCAAATTTTAATATAAAAAATGGAGTAAGAAAGTAGGGAAAAATAACTTACCATCTAATTTTGACATTTGAGAAGCGAGAAAATTCTAAGATTTTCGAGCTTCATAAAAACAACTCCGCGCTGCCTGCGGCAGCGCGGGTGGGAGTTTGAGGGAGAAAATGGGTTTTAAAACCCATTTTCTCCCTCAAACTCCCTTTGAATTAGATAGGCAAATATTTTAGGGTTGTACCACTATCTTAAAAATGATTGATTGAAAAACATCGCAATTTAAGAAAATTTGAGGGTTTTAAAGATTTATTTAACTGACCTTACGCACCCCTTTTGCAAAAAGTTACAAAAAGGCGTAGGAATCTTAGACAGAACAAGTGTTCTGTT
>JBLHWU010000348.1:0-4397 GCA_047629355.1 Saprospiraceae bacterium
GGAAAATAGCGGAATAAAGATGTTTTCAAATTACCCCAATAAATAGTGTCACGTACTTAACTATTAGGAGGAAGTAGAAATATTAAGTGACCGCAATTATTCTGATGACATGATTAAAGGGAGTTTGAGGGATAAAAGCGGTTTGTACAAACCGCTTTTATCCCTCAAGAACCCTACCTGCGCTGCCGCAGGCAGCGCGTTTTGTTTTTATGAAGCTCGAAAATCTTAGGATTTTTTCCCTTCTCAAATATCAAAAAGGAAAGTTTACAGCATTTTATTGATTTTTTGCCTCAACAATCACCTCCTTCCAGTTCTTTATAAGAGCCTAAAAAATTAGCTGATCATAAATGGGGAGAAGATATTAAGTGGTCATTCAATTATGAAGTGAAGAAAAATCGTTCAGTAGAAGAGTTCGATAGAGTAATCACTTATTGCGAGATGCATGGTACAGAGCCAGAATATCAATTCTTAGTGGATGTGATTGAAGAAGTAGCAAATTCGAGTGCTGGAATAGATAAGGAAGAAAAGCAAGTAATGGATGATTTTGTTGAAGATTTAACCAGTAAATTTAGAAAAGACATAGAAAGGATAAATAATCAAAATTAATGTGCGTTCCAAAGGTTCCTTAACACATTTTTAGCAATTCATTTAGTATCTTAATGCAACAAATTTCGTCAAAAAATCGTCTATTACATCTTAACGCTCAAATTATTTCAAAAAACACTCAATTTCGCTAACAATATGACTCAATTAATTTTTTCGACGATAAGCTTTTTTTTAGCAACAACTTTGAATCCGACCATGACGGCAACAGATACTGATGTGCATGATTTTAAATTTCCTTATCAGATGGAAGCACCGATTAAAACCTTTGAAATGGCAGGTGGCTTGGATGAAATTTCTGGGCTGTCTTTGACGGAAGATGAGCAGTTTTTATTGGCAAATAACGACGAAATGGGTCGTATTTTTATGCTCAATAAAGAAACGGGGGTGATTGAAAAAGCAATTGATTTTTACAAAGAAGGCGATTATGAAGGCATTGAAATGATTGGCAATCGGGTATTTGTGGTAAAAAGTACGGGAACGATTTACGAAGTAGAAGATATCAATGCACCAGAATTGAACATCATCAAGCACAAGTTTTTTTTATCTAAAGAAAACGATGTGGAAGCTTTGGGATATGATGCAAAAAACAATCGCTTGCTACTTGGTTGCAAAGGGAAATCAGGGGAAGGCGAAGCATTTATGCGTAAAAAAGCGGTATTTGCTTTTGACTTAAACACGATGATTTTGCAGGAAGAACCCGTATTTATGATTACTTTAGAAGATGTGTGTACGTACCTTGGGCAGTGCAGTTTGCAAGACCATGTTTTAGATAATTTGAACGAATTTTTTAATCCAAAAGGAGAAGTTTTAGGCTTCAGTCCGTCTTCTTTGGCGGTGCATCCAATTACGGGTCATATTTATATTACTTCGTCTAAGGGAAAGATGATTTTGGTCTTAGACCCCGCTGGAAAGATTTTACATATTGAAAAGTTGAAAAAGCCGATTCATCCTCAGCCTGAAGGACTTTGTTTTGAAAAAGATGGAACGATGTGGATTAGCAATGAAGCGAAAAAAGCAGCTCCGGCTCGGATTTATAAGTTTGCTTATAATGGATAATAAACAGAAGTCAGATGACCGTTTCACTGTCAGAAGACAGCGGTCAGACAAAAGCACTAATCATTCTGACTTCTGACAGTGAAGCGGTCAAAGCTCTGACGTCTACTCTGTTATTTCTTCATTCAAAATTTCCCCACAATACTTACAATATTCTGCATCATCATCATGCCCTTCTTTTGTACAATATCGACAAGCTTGTGTGTTGTTTGAACTATTTACTTCTCGTAACAACTCGTTCGTTACAATACCTGTTGGCACAGCAATTACAGCATAACCCAGTATCATAACAGCCGCAGCAAGGAACTGTCCAAAATGCGTTACTGGTGCGATATCTCCATAACCTACAGTAGTTAGCGTTACAATTGCCCAATAAATACTCTTTGGAATGCTCGTAAAATTGGAATCTGGTTCTCCACCTTCAACTAAGTACATGATTGCGCCTATAATGGTGACAAGTACAGATATAAAAATCAAAAAGATGGTAATTTTAACGCGACTGGCTTTCATCGCTTCTACCAAGACTGCGCCTTCTTTCATAAAATGTCCCAGTTTGAAAATTCTAAAGATGCGCATCAACCGCAAAGCGCGAATAATCATCAAACTGTGGAACCCCACAAAGAAAAAACTCAGATAAGTTGGCAGAATTGACAGCAAATCCACGATGCCGTAAAAACTAAGTGCGTATTTCATTGGACGGTACACGCAATAGAGTCGCAAGCTATATTCAATGGTGAAAAAGATAGTAAAGCCCCATTCTAATTGAATGAAAATTTGCCGATAATTGACCTGTAAATCTTGGACAGTTTCTAACATGACGACAATGACACTTGTAATAATGGCAATCATTAAAACAACATCAAACATTTTGCCCATCGGCGTATCTGCCTCGAAAATAATTTCGTGGATTTTTTCTTTTCGTGGATTTAAAGTATTTTTAGTTTTCGGCATATTATACTTGATTAGTTGTTTGATTAGTTATTTTTTACCGTTACTCAACGATTGCTTTTTAAAATTTGACTTTCAAATGCGCATTTGCACCACTAATTTCCCACAATTATCAAAATATTCTCCCACCTTTGCAAATTGTGAACCATCTATTTGTTAGGATATAAGAAATTTGTAACTACTCAGCTCTGTTTTTAGAGCGTTTGAGGGATGAATTTGGGCGGTAAGTCCAAATTCATCCCTTTCCTAAAACCACTTTAATAACCAAAGAGTATCTGAGTAATTATAAAAAAAAATAAAAAAGAAGCATGAAAGTACTGGTTACTTGTCCGCCAATGTTGCGGCAGATACATGAATTTAGACGGATTTTTGAAGAGAAAGGTATCGAACTATTGACGCCGAATGTGTTGCAAACGCTCACAGAAGAAGAACTTATCGAAATTTTGCCGGGCGTTGATGCTTGGATTATTGGCGATGACCCTGCGACGGAACGAGTATTTACCGCTGGTAAAAAAGGTAAATTGCGTGCCGCTGTCAAATGGGGCGTCGGTGTAGATAATGTAGATTTTAAGGCGTGCAAAAAATTAGGCATTCCAATTATCAATACCCCGAATATGTTTGGGGCGGAAGTGGCAGGGATTGCTGTCAATATGGTCATTGGATTGGCGCGACAAACATTCTTAATTGACCGTGGCGTGAGGGACGGTAAATGGTTGAAGCCTGCGGGAATTTCCTTAACTGGACGAACGGTTGCGCTGATTGGTTTTGGGGACATTGGCAAGGCAACAGCCAAGCGATTGCATGCTTTTGACTTGAAAATAAATGTTTATGACCCTTTTGCTAAGCGATCGGAAGCGGAGGAAGCGAATTTTGAGTTTTTAACTTGGCCCAACTGTCTGGAAGAAGCTGATTTTGTAGTGAGTACTTGTGCATTGAATGATGCGACTCGACACATGATTAATGCGAAAACATTGGCGCAAATGAAGGATGGTGTGCGAATTGTCAATGTTTCGCGTGGACCAATAATTGATGAAAATGCGTTGATTGCGGCTTTAAAATCGGAGAAAGTACATTCTGCCGCTTTAGATGTTTTTGAAGAAGAACCGTTGCCAATGGATTCGGAATTGCGGAATTTTAAATGCAATATTTTTGGTACCCACAATGGGTCGAATACAATAGATGGAGTAAGACGGGCGAGTCATCAGGCCATTGAGTATCTATTTGGATTTTTGAAAATATAGATGAACTTTCCAACGCGGTGGGTGCAGCCCACCGCGTTGGTTATGTTCAATTTTAACGTTAATACGCTGTAAAGTAAGTCTGTTTAAAGTTTAAGAAGCGAGAGAATCGTAAGATTTTCGAGCTTCAAAAAATACAGTGCGCATAGCCTGCGGTAATGCGGGTGTGCTTGTTAAGGGGTAAAAAGGGTTTTTATAAACCTTTTTTACCCCTTAAAATTCCCTTGTAAAAATGCAATGAAATTTACTTTACACGGTATTAAGGAACGCGAATTAAATAAAGTTACTTTTTTGAGCGCGCGTTTTCGTTCCTAGTTTTTGCTTTAAAAGTGCGATTTATGTTGATATAATGAGCATTTTTAAATTGAAAAATGAGGACAAAATATCCTGTCAAGAATCTGTATTTATTTAATTCGCGTTACTAAGTAAGTACGTGACACTATTTATTGGGGTAATTTGAAAACATCTTTATTCCGCTATTTTCCTCTTAAAAATAGTTCCGTGATGTAGACCATGCAACGATTTTTAAAAGAAAACTATCGAAAAAATCTT
>JBLHWU010000349.1:0-4351 GCA_047629355.1 Saprospiraceae bacterium
TTCTAAAAGACTCCGTGTGTGTAATACTTTCATGCGATAGAATTATAGTAAATCACAATTGAAATCTATAAAATCCTGATTGTCAATTCAACTCAATTAAAATTCACCCTACTTTAATCGGACACTATTAAATTTTACAATGTTGTATATGGATTGGGTAGAAATAAAGAATACGTAAAGTGCTTGTATTGTCCTGTCTGAGGGTATTTTACGGATAAAGGAAGTAATTTAAATACGGAGAAAATAGACGATTTGTACTCTAAAAATTGGTAATTTTTTAAAATTAGCGCATTCTAAAAAAAAAATCTAGTACTTTGCACCTACTTGTAAATTAGTTACAAAAAGCATCCAACCAATATACCAATTCACATATGCAACAATATATTTTCTAAATGGCAAACGTAATCAACCACTCTCTTTTTACTGATTTTGATATTAATTTATTCAAAGCAGGTAAGCATCATCAGATTTATAAAAAACTAGGTAACCATCCCTTGGAATTGGATGGTGTCTGGGGTACCTACTTCGCAGTATGGGCACCAAATGGTACAGAAGTTTCCGTTATCGGCAATTTCAATGATTGGAAAAAAGGCGAATATCAATTGAGTCCTCGACTCGACCAATCAGGAATTTGGGAAGGCTGGATTCCGAATGTTGGTAAGGGCGCATTGTATAAATATGCCATCAAAGCACACAGCGGACGATGGTTAGAAAAGGGTGACCCTTATGCTAAATACTGGGAGATTCCGCCGAATACTGCGTCGATTGTTTGGGACACCTATTATGAATGGAAGGATACAAAGTGGTTGAAAGAACGGAAGAAAACCGTTGGAAAATCTCAGCCATACAGCGTTTATGAAGTACACTTAGGGTCTTGGAAAAAGAAAAATGGGGGATTTGATTCCTTGAGTTATCGCGAATTGGCGGAGGAATTGACTTCTTATGTCGTCGAAATGGGCTTTACGCATGTTGAACTAATGCCCGTGATGGAACATCCATATTATCCGTCTTGGGGTTATCAAATTACAGGGTACTTTGCACCAACAAGCCGCTTTGGACAGCCCGAAGATTTTATGTTTTTAGTTGATACTTTGCATCAAGCAGGCATCGGCGTTATTTTGGATTGGGTTCCATCTCATTTTCCAGAAGATGCACATGGTTTGGCAGATTTTGATGGTACGCATTTGTATGAACATGCTGACCCGCGCAAGGGATTTCACCCTGATTGGAAAAGCATGATTTTTAATTATGGTCGCCATGAAGTACGTAGCTTTTTAATTTCAAATGCCTTGTATTGGCTCGAAGAATATCATATTGATGGCTTGCGCGTAGATGCTGTGGCGTCCATGTTGTATTTGGATTATTCGCGAGAAGAAGGGCAGTGGATTCCGAATATTTATGGGGGCAATGAGAATTTGGAAGCGATTTCCTTATTAAAAGAATTCAACTTAGCAGTCAAAAAGGACTTCCCTGATGTCGTGACGATTGCGGAAGAATCGACGGCTTTCGCGGGTGTTTCCAAATCAGTGGAACATGGCGGTTTAGGTTTTGACCAAAAATGGATGATGGGTTGGATGCACGATACCTTGAAATACTTTTTGGAAGATCCGATTCATCGACAATTTCATCACAATCAAATTACGTTTAGTCTCGTCTATGCTTTTTCTGAAAACTTTCAATTGCCGCTATCACACGATGAAGTCGTGCATGGAAAAGGACCACTAATTGATAAAATGCGGGGCAATTTACAAGAGCAATTTGCCAATTTGCGACTGATGTTCACTTATATGTACATGCATCCAGGCACGAATTTGTTATTTATGGGTGGCGAATTTGGTCAGACGAAAGAGTGGAATTTTGAGAAGAGTTTAGAATGGGATTTACTGAAATATCCTGCACACGCTGGAGTACAATTATTAGTGAAGGATTTGAATGAATTTTATAAGAATTCGACGGCATTGTACGAGCAACAATTTTTACCAGAAGGCTTTGCTTGGATTGATCATGCAGATTATAAAAAGAGCATTCTAATCTTTGTGCGCAAAGGAAAGAAGGCGAAAGATATGCTATTGGTCGTTTGTAATTTTAACAATGTTTTGCATGAAAAATTCCGTGTCGGTGTGCCAGTTGCTGGAAACTGGAAAGAAGTTTTGAATAGTGATGCTGAAAAATATGCGGGTTCAGGTAATGTGAATGCACAGCAGAAAAAATCGGTTAAAACGGCTTGGCATGAGCAGGAGAATTCGATGGAGATAACATTGCCAGGGTTGGGGATTTCGATTTTTGAATTAAAGTAAGAAAATCATGATGCAGAAAAAATATCGGTACATTCTTTTGGTTATTCTGGTCGCTGTCATTGCGGTGCTTTTTTACATTGACCCAATTCCACAACCACAAGCATATCATAGTTTCGCTGACCAACGATTGTTCTTTGGCATCCCTAATTTTTGGAATGTAATGAGTAATCTGCCGATGTTTTTTCTTGGTGTCTATGGCTTGTATTTGAGTTTTAAAAATTGGTCTGCGCGACCAGACTTTACCGCTAAATGGATTCCAATAGTGCTGTGTATGGGTATTTTTCTAGCTTGTTTTGGCTCAATGTACTATCATTTTGCGCCAGACAATCACACGCTTGTTTGGGATAGATTGCCGATGACGTTGATGTTTATGCCTATTCTTTCCTTGGTCATTTATGACTTTATGGGAGCAAAGACAGGGGAAATTGCTTTTTTGACACTTGTTCCACTGGGGGTTTTTAGTATTTTTTATGGGATTATACAGAGTCGATTGGGATAGGAGATTTACGTTTGTATGGCTTTGTGCAGTTTTTTCCGATGTTGATAGCGCCATTTTTGTATTGGTTTTCACCCAAAAAAGTGCCGTATGGAAAGTACATTTTATTTATCTTAGCCTGGTACGTTTTGACAAAGTTGGCAGAATATTTTGACCCAGAAATTTATACTTTACTGGGTTTTTGGAGTGGACATACGATTAAGCATTTACTGGGTTCTGTGACGCTGTTTTATGTATTAAAATTGGTGGTGGATTGGGAGAAGGAAATGTTGAAAGTTCACATATCTTAGGCAAAGTAAAATAATAAATTAGCCATTTTATAGACTGTCCTTTTTCCGTTTAAGAAACCTGAAAAATACTTCCGTATAGGCTATGCAAGGATTTTTTAAATTCCTTAAACAAAAAAATGACTAGTCTAAAATGACTACTTTATTTATTTAATTCGTATTCCTTAATCAAACACTTATGCAAACATTTCAGAAAATAAAGTCAAAAATCCAAAATTGGGAAGAAATAGTAGTTACCGTCGGCGATTGGAAATCTAAAAATTTAAAAATAGTTTTCACCAACGGCTGTTTTGATTTATTGCATTATGGGCACATCCATTATCTTGCAGATGCCAAGGATTGCGGCGATATATTGATTGTTGGACTCAATGCTGCCACCTCTGTTTCCAGATTAAAAGGCGCACACCGACCGATTAATGATGAACTGACGCGACAGCATTTACTCGCAGCTTTAGAGATGGTGGATGCCGTCGTCGTTTTTGAAGAAGATACGCCTTTGGAATTAATAAAATTGACAATGCCCGACGTTTTGGTGAAAGGCGGAGATTGGCAGCCGCATCAGATTGTTGGGTCAACAGAAGTTTTGAACAATGGGGGAGAGGTGAAAAGTCTACCCTTTGTAGAGGGGTATTCAACTACGAATATTGAGGCTAAAATTGCTAAGCATTTCAATAAATAAAATTACCTGATTCTAAAAAAAACCTCATATCCAGTCAAGCTAAATCTTGCCGATAAATTCCCTCCAACAACTCAACTAAGTAACGCGTAGTAATTAATCAGGTAAAATTTTTAGACAAGATTTTTTCGATAGTTTTTCTTTAAAAATTCTTGAATAGCCAGTGTTATTGAAAACATTTTTAAGGGAAAAAATAGCAGAAAAAGATGTTTGTAAAATTACCTGATTAATTACTACGCGTTACTTAACTCTGGATGGTCTTTAGAAAATTGCTCTGGTTGATTGAAAAAATATTCACCGGCAACACTAAAAAACTCTGCTTCATTCGTCGCGCCATACGGATTGATACTCGACTTGCTTTTCTCGATTTGTTTAATTTCTTTGTGCATCTCATGTAGCCACGGAATAACAAATTGTCGCTTAATCAACATCTTAGGAAGTCCATCCGTTGTACCGTCTGGCATATCTAGTAAATGCACAAATTCATGGATACCCACATTACTTTTACTCCGTTTATTTTTAAATCCTTGATGCAAGGTAGACTTCGATAAAATCATCGTTTTGCTCATCGCACCCGTACCGACCATGCCGAGAA
>JBLHWU010000350.1:0-4332 GCA_047629355.1 Saprospiraceae bacterium
TTTGTAAATTAAAAACGGGTGCGAAAAGTCGGGATGAAGTTCTTGATTTGAAAGAATTTGCGCAGCAGCATGTCGAAATGAAGGCTTTTCATGAAGACATTAAAAACTTCATTTATCAAATCTTCGACATTGCTTTGGCGGCTATTGATGAATACGATAATTATAAAAAACGACGCGGTCTGATTGACTACACCGATATGGAAGTGTTGGTGAAAGAATTGTTGAAAAACGAGTCGATTCAAGAGGTTTTAAAAGAAGAATTAGATTTGCTGATGGTGGATGAATTTCAAGATACCAGCCCGATGCAGTTGGAGATATTTTTGAAATTATCGGACTTTGCCAAAGAGTCTGTTTGGGTGGGTGATCCGAAGCAAAGCATCTACGGTTTTCGAGGAGCTGAGCCAAAATTGATGGAAGCGATTATTAAAAAAATGGGCGGCGTGCAGCCTGAAAATGTGCAAACAGATTCGTGGCGGTCGCGCGAAGATGTGGTCTATTTAACCAATGCCTTATTCTGTAAAGCATTTAATCATTTGCCAGAATCACAAGTAGCTTTAGTACCAAAACGCCGCAAAATTGCCACGGAACATTCTTCTAACGACAAAAACGAACCGTCGGGCATGGGACATGCAATCATCCACTGGCATTGCACACCCGACATCGAAGGCAAGCGGATGCCTGGTAAGCCTTGGATGGAAAATGCCATTGCGCATTCGATTAAAAAAACGTTGGAACGTGGGACGATTATTTACCCAAAAGAAGAGAAAGTCTATCGGACAATTCGACCGGGAGATATTGCGGTTTTGTGCAAGACAAATCGGGAATGTCAGGTAATGGCAGAGGCCTTGCACCGTGCTGGAATTCGAGCGGCAATTTCGCGTTCAGGATTGTTGAGTACGGCGGAATCGAAGTTGATTTTGGCTTGTTTGAAATTCATTTTGGATAAGTATGATTCTTTGTCAATTGCGGAGATTCTAATCCTTGCTGCTGATATTTCTATTGAAGAGATTATTGAAAATCGCTTGGATTATTTGGCGGAAAAAGAGATAGCCAGACCAGAAAATAAATGGGGGGAACAGCATGATTTTATTTTAAAATTGAATGAACTGCGGGCGCAAGTTGTGGAGTTGTCGAGTACGGAGATTTTGAATTTATTATTGGAAGAATTGGATTTGCGGCGCATCATTGTCAGTTGGGGAAATGTAGAGCAACGACTCTCAAATGTAGATGTTTTGAGGAAGTTGGCGGTGCAATATGAAGAGGCTTGTAATCGCTTGCATTCTGCGGCGTCGCTTGGTGGATTTTTGTTGTCGCTGAATAATTTGCAAGAAAATGATGTGGACATGCAGGGTAGTGGCGAGAGTCCTGATGCGGTTGATGTGTTGACGTATCATCGAAGTAAAGGACTGGAATGGCCGATGGTGGTTTGTCACGCGATGGAAGCCAATTTGCGGAGTGATGTCTGGGGGATTTCCTTGATAAATGAAAAAGCTGATGTTGATTTAGACAATGTGTTGAGCAATCGGTGGCTGCGTTTTTGGGTAAACCCGTATGCGGATCAAATCAAAGGAACGCAACTTTTGGAGCGCATCGAAACGTCGGCTGCTAAAGCGGATAAACTTAAAGACGGACTGGCAGAAGAAGCACGCCTATTGTATGTAGGAATTACGCGGGCGCGAGATTACTTGGTTTTTCCGACTCGACCTGCGACGACGAAATGGTTGAACCGTGTTGCCAATGAAGGCAAAGAAAGTCACCCAACTTTGGATGCCGATGATTTTGAAACGCCGTGGTCTTGGAAGGAGAAGCCGATTGAAAAATCGAATGACCATGAGTTGTTTCCTGTGACGTTTCCATCGACGAATTTGGCGGAAGAAGCGGTCGATTATTTGGAAGCAGCGACGGGGCAAGCGATTCATACGCCATATTTGATTGACTTGAAAAAAGAGACAGTTGCAGGTGATTTTAAAGTAGATTCAAAAGGTAGTTTTTCGTATGCCTCACCGATAGACTTGGAGGAAGACGCGGAACAACCGTTGATTGCGCAAACGATGAAAGCGTTTTTGGCAGCGGATTCTACAGCGTACGATTTTAAAGATAGATTGGCGATGGAGGTGGCGTTTTATCGGCGTTTTGAAATAGAAGACATGCTGTCAGAAAAAGCGATGTTAAAAGCTTCGGACGCTTATTCGCATTGGTTGACTGGACATTTTGAAATTAAAGAAACGCATCGAAAATATCCGATTCGATTGTTGCGGAAAAACCGATTGTTTACCACGGCTTTGGATATGGTTTTGGAAACAGAAGAAGGCTTGGTGTTGATTCAAAATTCAAGTTTCGCAGGGGAAGGAAAAGCGTTGATTAAGAAAGCGAAGGAGTTGGGAGATTATCTGTTTTTGAGTCAGACTGCCTTGCGGGAGATTTTTGGAGATGGGGAAATTCGGACGATGGTGCATTTTGTTTTGAGTGGGAAATTGGTTGAGGTTGGGGTTAAGGAGTTGCAGTTGTCGCTGTTTTAGAATATCCTTCGTCGTCTTTTTCCAAGCATTTGCCGAAACAAGCTTGTTTTGTCTTAATATTTTCTTAATTTTAGTTTCCAAACGAGTGAGAATAGAAAGTTCTATATGATTTGACAAAGGGAGTTTGAGGGGCAGCTTTTGGTTGCAAGCCAAAAGCTGCCCCTCAAAAACACACTGCGCGCCGCCTCCGGTGGCGCGAGAGGAGGATTTGAGGGAGAAAATGGTTTTAAAACCATTTTCTCCCTCAAACTCCCTTTGTCGAACCAAATAAAATCATTTAGAGCTGAAAAGAACCACTTATTTGGATGTTGTTAAAAAACAGATTTTTCACCACTAAAACAATTATACAATGGATATTGCATTAATTCCTATTTTATTTTTACTATTAATTATAATAGGCACGGGACTTTTTACCGTCAAACAACAGTCGAGCGCGATTATCGAACGGATGGGACGGTTTCACAGTATTCGCCAATCGGGACTACAATTTAAGATTCCGTTTGTCGATAGAATTTCGGGACGCGTGAGCCTGAAAACACAACAATTAGACGTACCGGTCGAGACTAAAACCAAGGATGATGTCTTTGTACACATTCGGGTGTCGGTACAGTTTCGGATAATTCCAGAGGCGGTTTACGATGCGTTTTACAAATTAGAAAATCCTCACGAGCAAATCACGTCCTACATTTTTGATGTCGTGCGAGCGGAAGTACCGAAGATGCGTTTGGATGATGTATTCTTGCGCAAAGACGATATTGCTTTGGCGATTATGAATGAATTGCAGGAAGCGATGAACGATTATGGTTACAAAATCGTGAAGGCTTTGGTGACGGATATTGACCCAGATAAAGCGGTTAAAGAAGCGATGAATCGTATCAATGCAGCAGAACGCGAGAAGACCGCTGCGGAGTTTGAGGGAGAAGCAGAACGCATCCGTATCGTTGCGAAAGCAGTGGCAGAAGCGGAAAGCAAACGTCTACAAGGTCAGGGTATTGCCGACCAACGACGGGAGATTGCGAAGGGCTTGGAGGAGAGTGTGGAAATGTTGAATAACGCGGGTATTAACTCACAAGAAGCGTCAGCTTTGATTGTCGTGACGCAGCATTATGACACTTTGCAGTCGATGGGCGAAAACGTGAATAGCAACTTGATTATGATGCCAAATGCTCCATCTGCGGGTGCGGATATGTTGACGGGCTTGATTTCAAGTTTTGCGGCCTCGCATCATTTGGGAGAGGAGATGAAGAAGCAGAATGAGAAGAAGAAGGTGAAGGCGGGGAATGGGAATGTAAGGGTTTAGGAGATTAGAAATTGATTTGGGAATAGCAATGTATCGTTGCTATTCCTAAGTTAGCTTCCATTAAAAAAATATAGAACAATTGAAGATTGTCGATAAAAATAAAATGTTCACCTTAATTTCGGTTGATAAAACAATAGAGGAAAATTTTAGTCTAAAAAGCTGCTTTCAAATACTTTACATATTATTGCTATTTAAATTTAACAGTTTTGGGTAAAATTAATATGTGAAAAATATGAATTCATTATAAATTGCTCATTTTGAGTGATTTATAAAAATAGGTAACTAAATCAATAGGTGGAATAGCAACGAACATGTTGATATCCACAAGTTCGGTGCAACTAAGAAAGAAAAAAAATAGGAATAAAAAAACGAAAATTTAAAATCGAGAATTCATCTTTTAAAGAAGAAGAAAATTGCATTTCTAAAAAGACAATTCGTATTTTGCAAAAGAGGAATTTAAAGACGGAATTTAAAAAGTCGATTTTTTTTTGGATTTTATCAAAGCATTTACAA
>JBLHWU010000351.1:0-4269 GCA_047629355.1 Saprospiraceae bacterium
GCGCACTGTGTTTTTGGAAGCTCGATAATCTTACGATTTTCTCGCTGCTCAAACTTAAAAGAACCTTCGTTTACACGGTAATAAATCACTTTTTCAATAAGTGGTGGTGCACATCTGTAGCACTACCAAAAATGCTTGTATGAAATTTAGATTTTTTTGCTATTTTCCTTTAAAAAATCATTGAATAGTCCCTTTATTGAATGATTTTTTAAGGGAAAATAGCAGAAAAAGATATTTTCAGACGAGTAGTTATTAAAGGGTAATAAGTCTATTTATGTCGGAGTACTTAAAGTTTAAAACAACTCCACTTGTTGCGGATTCTTTTCCACCTGTACCGTTCGTTCCTTTTTCGGCATCGGTTGGGATTCCATCATCCGTTTTGCGACCCTCAATTTATGTGTATACCGTCCGGTTTCTTCATTAAAAATCCCATGGTGGTCAACCTTATCAATCCGTACGTGTCCTGCTGCGTGGATAATTTGACGATCTGGCATGAGGAGACCAACATGATTGATATTCCCTGATTTATTTTCAAAAAATGCCAAATCACCCGGCTGCGATTGTTGTACAAAATCGACCGTTTCGCCCTGATGTACTTGCTGGTTGGATTCGCGATGTAAGGACACGCCGACTATTTGAAAAATCAATTGAGTCAGAGCCGGAGCATCAATGCCGAGTGGCGACCGACCGCCCCATTGATAAGGTGCAAACAGATAACGCCGCGCCAATTTCAATACCAACTCCGCATTAGGACGCATATCCGAAGGAAAAACGGCCTGCCCACTGAAAGTATGCACTTCATTTTCTAAGGAAAAACGCATTCCATCAAAATTGGGTAACCGTGCGCCAATTGTCACAGGTAGATGGTATTTATTGGACATGATAGGAGAAATCAAATCAAGGCTGTACGCGAAATTTTTGGAAAACAACTCGTATTCACTTTGAGTGATGAGTTTAATTTGTCGAGAATCAACCCAGCCGATGGTATTGTCCCAAGTACAGCGAACTTTGGTCCAAGCTTTGCCCTTTTTATGGAGTATTTCGACGATTTCGCCAAAGAGCAATTGGGTAACCTGTTCACTTTTGTCAGTGGAACTATTGCGAACGGGAACGACACTTAATGGGCAAATGGCAAAGGTCATTTTTTTATTTTTGGTAAATAGATAGTTGCAATCAACATAGCGTCAGTTGCAAAATGCCTTGTATGTTTCTTTTCGTCAAAATATTGCTAAGTCGTAAATTTAAATACTTTTTGGATATAAAATAGGTTTCTGATTTTTTTTATAAAATTTAATTATTCAAATAGTTGATTTACAGTTTTTTACAAAATGGAAAGTTAAAATATTTAGCAGTTTTAAAATAAAAAATGAATCGGAATGTCAAAAATGAGTCGTTTCAAAATATTATTGATGGAAAGTCCGTTTCATTCTAGTAAAATTAAATTTACCTTTGCAGTCAGTATGTAGGGTCGCACCCTTGTGGTCGCCCAAAGTGTACTGAACGCTGTATTGGGCGACCACAAGGGTACGCCCCTACATATTGGATACAGCATTTTCAAAAGAAATTCAATTAATGAGATATTTACTACTAACCATAATAGCTATTGGATTCACGTTTTCGGCGCAAGCCCAAGACCGTCTTTTTAGTCAAACTTACTCCGCGCCTTTGACGTTAAATCCAGCATTGACCGGAGCTTTTGATGGGAAATTCCGAGTTTCGGGTATTTACCGCAATCAATGGAATGGTATTTTAGAACAACCATTTCAAACTTATTCAACGGCTTTGGATTTTAAATTTGGAGTAGGAAAAGGTTACAAAAAGAAAGACTTAGCTGGCGCAGGTATCTTGTTTTATACCGACAAAGTGGGCGAATTGGACTTTAGTACGACCAAGATTGCCGTATCTGGTGCATTTCACAAAGCACTTGACCAACGCAGTCAACAGTACTTATCGGCAGGTTTTCAGATGGGAATTGTGCAGCGAAATATCAATTATAGTAGCGTTACTTTTCAAGATCAGTTTAATGGTTTGACAGGATTTAACGACCCAACTGCGGAAGATTTACCCGAGAATAATTTTGCATTCGGTGATGCATCTGTGGGGCTTAATTATGCTTACACACCTGCGGCTCGAACGTCGCTATTTGTTGGGGTTGGCGTGCATCATTTTTTGACGCCTTCCGTCAGTTTTTATGATAGAAACGACGCATTGGGAATATACGATGAAGACCCTTTGGACATTAAATATACTTTGCAAGTCAGTGGCTCCTTGCCTTTGGGGCAGAATTTGTCGATATTGCCGCGTTTTATTGGCGCGTATCAAGGGTCACATTTGAAAGTAGATGCGGGGACGAACTTTCGGATTGGTTTGGGGGAATTGCAAAAATTTGCCTTACATATTGGCGGTTATGCGCGCGTGGTAGCGAATGAGACAGAAATTGCGGGTTCTGCAGCCGTGACGCCGAGTGCGTTTAGTGTACCGACCGCTGTGGTATTATTGGGTATTGAATACAGCAATATTTTGTTTGGGTTTAGCTACGATTTGAATTTAAAAGATGTTGCTTTAGGACAGAATGCATTTGAAATTTCAGTCGCGTATTTAGGAGAGTATGAGGATGACTTGTTGTTGTGTCCTAAGTTCTAAAAGAAATAAGAAGTGATTCATCTACGAGCCTAAGAAGTGGTTTTCGTTAAAAAAGGGTTGTCAATTTTGGCAACCCTTTTTTAATATCTTTTTCAAAAAATGCCTTAATTCTATTACCATTCCCTACTTTTGCGCCAAATTTTTTATTCTATGAAATCAAACTTTAAAGTAGGCATTCTTGGTGGCGGACAACTTGGCAAAATGCTGGCATTGGCTGCCCAAAACTGGGATTTAGAAATCTGGTGTCTCGATAAATCGAAAGACTTTCCCGCTGGCGTAGCGTGTAATAATTTAGTCGAAGGCGATTTTAAAAACTTCGATGATGTGTATAATTTTGGTAAAACAGTGGATGTTTTGACCATTGAAATCGAGCATGTCAATACGGATGCCCTTTTAAAATTAGAGGAAGAAGGTTTGAAAATTCATCCTTCTCCAACTGCTTTGAACTTGATAAAAGACAAAGGTTTACAAAAGTTATTTTATCAAAAGCACAATATTCCTACGGCGGCATTTGATCTGTATGAAAGTGGGGAAGCAATCAAAGCTGCGATTGCAGACGGCCGTTTAAAAACGCCATTTGTACAAAAAGCGCGGTCAGGCGGTTATGATGGAAATGGTGTGGCAGTCATCAAAAATGAGGCAGATTTTGATAAAATAATGCCCACTTCGTCGATGGTCGAACCAATGGTCAACATTGCCAAAGAACTCGCCGTCGTCGTTGCCAGAAATGAAAATGGAGACATTGTGGCATACCCGTCTGTGGAAATGGAATTTCATCCGACAGCCAATTTGGTGGAGTTTTTAGTTTGTCCAGCTGATATTTCAGAAGCAATTGCTAAGGAAGCCGAAGCTTTGGCTAAAGCGGTGATTGAAAAATTCGATATGTGCGGTTTGTTGGCAGTGGAATTGTTTTTAACGCCGAATAATCAGCTATTGGTCAATGAAGTTGCGCCGCGCCCACACAACAGCGGACACCATACAATTGACAGTTGTTATACTTCTCAATTTCAGCAGCATTTGCGAGCGATTTTGAATCTACCATTGGGTAGCACGAAGATGAAATCGCCGTCTGTAATGGTGAATCTATTAGGAACAGATGGTTATACGGGCCCTGCCCAATATCCAGGTTTTGCGGAATGTATGGCAATTGAAGGGGCGAAATTTCACCTTTACGGAAAAGCAATTACGAAGCCTTTTCGGAAGATGGGACACGCTACGGTTTTGGATGCGGATATTGAAAAAGCGAAGGAGAAAGGGCGTCTGGTCATGAAGAAATTTCAGATAATTAGCTAAATCAGTTGACTGGTTGATTAGGTTTATTGCGTTAATTAAGTTGATTCGCAATAACTAATCAACTCAATCAACCTAATCAACTATCAAAATGGTATCAATCATAATGGGGTCAGACTCCGACCTTCCAATCATGCGGCAAGCAGCCGATATTTTAACGGAATTAAACGTAGCATTCGAACTCAGCATTGTTTCGGCACATCGAACGCCGGAACGCTTATTTGAGTTTGCACAGAAGGCGCATCAACGAGGCATAAAAGTCGTCGTTGCCGGTGCGGGCGGAGCAGCACATTTGCCAGGAATGGTTGCGTCTTTGTCGCCATTGCCAGTGATTGG
>JBLHWU010000352.1:0-4219 GCA_047629355.1 Saprospiraceae bacterium
CCTTTTCCCTTCTAAAAAACACAAAAAATAGTTCCGTAACGAAGGCTATGCAACGATTTTTTGAATTCTTTAGAAGAAAAAATTACGGCGCATTATGGTCCAACTTATTAAATCGTTTTTACTTACATTTTTGAGCGGATATTTAGTCCATATTTTTCACTTTAAAAATGAGGGCAAAATATCCGCTCAAGAGTCTGAGTTTATTTAATTCGCATTCCTAATATTTAAACATTAACTTGTGATGTGTATTCGTGGAAATTTGAAGTTCCTTTTATAGTATTTTTTTTGTCAAAACAATCAACTGCTCCTTGAACGTTCAAAAAGAAATTGTTTGCGCCAATTTTTTCTATCAAATGTCCTTTTTTAATCGCATCCCGAACGGGACCTCTTACGCCAGAAAAATAAACGGCGACATTCCTATTTTTACAATCTTCCAATACTTCTTCCAACGCATGCACCGCGCTACTATCCAAATCATAAATCGTGTCGGAAGATAAAATAATAGCTTTTAAAGTATTGGTTTTTCGATTCAATTCTTCTTCAAAGACTTCCTTAAAGTAGCTGACATTTGCAAAATAAAGCTGATTGTCAAATCGAATAATGGTCAAGTCCTCTCGTTCTTTAAGATGATTGAATCGGTTTATATTTCGATAAACATCCGTTTTTGGGACATTCGCTAAAATAGCCACATGGGGTCGGGTACTTTGAAAAAGAACCACTGCAAGAGACAAAATAATACCTACGCCAATCCCCAATTCAATCCCTAATGTTAGGGTTGCGACAAAAGTAACCATCAACATTACAAAGTCACGGCGGTTACTTTTCCAAAGATGAATCACTTCTTGATAATCAATTAATCCAAAAACGGCAACCATGATGACGGATGCTAAAATAGCCTTAGGCAAATAGTAAAACAGTGGCGTAAAAAACAATAACGTCAACACAATTAGAATCACACTAAAAATGGAGGCTAACCCTGTTTTTGCGCCCGCTTGGTCGTTGACCGCTGTACGAGAA
This sequence comes from Saprospiraceae bacterium, assembly GCA_047629355.1. Classification (GTDB taxonomy): domain Bacteria; phylum Bacteroidota; class Bacteroidia; order Chitinophagales; family Saprospiraceae; genus CAYUNA01. The sequence continues at coordinate 1,018 of JBLHWU010000352.1, forward strand.
AAACCACCAGTAACGGGATAACTTTGAAAAAATGCACCCCCAATATTGGCAGCTCCCAAAGCGATGAGTTCTTGATTGGGGACAATCTTGTAATTTCGATGTTTAGACTGAATAGATTTAGCCACAGCAATACTTTCCATAAAACTGACCAGAGCAATGGTAATTGCAATTGGCAGCAATACTTCCCAATGGGTATATTCAAAAGAAGGTAGCATAAAAGACGGCAATCCATCAGGAACTTCACCCACAATTTTCACTCCTTCATTGGTCAGACCAAATCCCCAAACCAATAAAACTCCAAAAATGACAGCAACCAATTGACTCGGGATAGATTTATTGAATTTATTGATGCTTTTAATTAGGATAATTCCACCAATTCCGATGCCAAAAGTTATCCAATTTATGGCCCCAAATTGCCCAATGGCATTGCCAATTATCTCTGTAATATGATGACTTCTTGGAATATTGACACCCAATAAATGTTTCAATTGACTCAAACCGATAATTAGGGCAGCCGCCGATGTAAAGCCACTAATAACAGGGTGAGATAAAAAATTGACTAAAAAGCCAAGTCGAAAAACTCCCAATAAAAACTGTAATACCCCAACAAATAAAGCCAAAGTGATGGCTAACAAGATATACAACTCTGTTCCACCCTCTGCAATTGCGCCGATACCCGAAGCGGTCAACAAAGAAACCATAGCAACTGGTCCCACTGCCAACTGGCGAGAAGTTCCCAATAACGCATACAGAATAATTGGAATGGTACAGGCATACAAACCATAAATTGGTGGCAAGCCAGCAATCATCGCATACGCCATGCCTTGTGGAATCAGCATCACTCCTACAGTTAGCCCTGCGGCAAGATCTCCTTTCAGATTTGCTTTATCGTAATTGGCTAACCAATCAAGAGCTGGTATATATTGTTTAATATTCATTTATACTGGGTTTTTTCCAAAGTTAACAGGATTGCAAAAAGTATTTTGTGATGCGGATTACAAAAGTGTGAAAGAATAAGGTTACTTTGGTATTTGAGAAGCTAGAAAATCTGAGCTTTTCAAGCTTCTCAAAACACAGTGCGCCTTGCCTGCTGCGAGGCAGGTGGGGAGTTTGAGAGGTAAAATGGGTTTTATAAAATCATTTTCAACTATCAAACTCCCTTTATTTTAAAGTCAACTATTTACACGTTTTGTCTTTTCATCATTTTATTCCAATAAATATAAGCTAGCATATTTTTCAACATCCACAATCTCCAATGGTCTTTGCTTGAGTCAAAGACCAACATTTGTTTGAGTTTAGGGTCCGATGTAAAGTTTTTATCATAGTCAAGTTCTGCTAAGACCATTTTTCCACAACCGGTCACTAATAGGCAAGAAGAGTAGCCATTGTATTGTTGAGTGGTGATTATACTTTGAACCATTAAGCTTAAAATATTTGCGACGACTATCGGTGCTTGCTTTCCGATAACTGCTCCCGTTTTTGCTGTTGGCAATTGAGCTATATCTCCACAACCAAAAATATTTTTGTTCTTGGCATGCTGCATCGTATGTTTATCTACGGATGACCAACCCAAGTCTGTGGACAATGGTGAATTCTTAACAAAGTCAGGAGACCGTTGTGGTGGTGCTAAGTGCATCATGTCATAATGGATGCCTGTCAAATCTCCATCTATACTGAAAACTCAACAGATTTTTCACTTTGACCTTTTGCCAAATAAAGTTAGGTATGAATCACTTTTATCTCTCAATAATCCCACCCGCGCTACCGCAGGCAGTGCGCATTATGTTTTTTAAAGCTCGAAAATTTTGCGATTTTCTCGTTTCTTAATTTTTTAGCAAATTTTTGTTATAATTTACCACTCCATGTTGAGTTAAATTGGGTCATTTGTATGAAAAATCAACTATTTTAAAATCTGTTGAGTTTTCAGATCTATACTAATTTTACATCTTTATGGTTGTATTCTTTGGCATGTCCTACCATTTTATACCAAGCAATTTAGTTTTCGCCATCGACTTTTACCAATTGATGTCCGAGTCGTAAAGTAATGTCTTTTCTACCGACGACTTCCATCAAGGTTTTGGCAATTTCCTTTACACCAAAGATAACCGTTCCAGGAAAGGCATACATGACTTCTGATTTACTTCTTACCCCACTTTTTCTAAAATGGTCTTCTGCCAAATGCATAATTTTTTGCGGTGCGCCACCACATTTAATGGGTGTAGTGGGTTGAGTAAATAAGGCTGTACCGCCTTTAAAACCTTTAATAACTTTCCAAGTGTGAGTTACTACAAACAACGCCTTTATCAATTGCTTCTGTCAGACTTAGTACCATGGTCGTATCAATTTTCAATCCTGGGCATACCACATTAAGTATTCATATCCATATTGGTCCCCATCTTTTGTCGTCACAATATTATTGTCGTCACAATATTATTGTCGGGGTCAAAAGAATCGGCAAATTCTTTTATCCAATTGACCCCTTTAGGAATCAATCCTTTCATTGGTCGAGCCGTATCTGCATAGTTGTAGGTATTTGCCCCTACCAATTTAGTAGTAATGTGTGTCTTCAGGTTCGATTAACCCAATATCTAATTTTGAATTGGCTTTACGTAGTTGAGAAGCAATCACAATTCCAGCAGTGCCTCCTCCAATGATTAAAACTTGGTGATTTTGTAACTACTCAGGTACTTTAATTTATTGATTATCAGTTATTTATAGTTTTGTTTAAAAATTATATTTGTCTGATTTTCTCAAATTTTTGACAAAAAATCATTTTTTCAACATTTCCGTAACTTAAAAGACATTATTTTAACTATTTTTAACTAAAAATAGACTAAAAACCACCTGAGTAGTTACGTGATTTTTCATTTATAGACTGTTTGATTTTAAATAAAAAAGAAGTTTAAGGAACGCGAAATAAATAAGATACTTCTAATTCTACGTTAAGACTTTTAAATCTAATGCAAAAACAAAGGGAGTTTGAGGGAGAATGAAACAAGAATCTTGATGTAGAACTAAAGAGTATATTATATGTTTATTCACAAATATATGAAAATATGTTCATGTAAAATAATGTAAATATAATCATGGATTTCTGGTAATGTACGATTAAAGTAGGGTAAAATTAAAAGCCCTTTTATTGGAAATCAGATAGATACAAATTTGAATAGTGATTTATCGTTCTAAAAGACTCCGTGTGTGT
>JBLHWU010000353.1:0-4215 GCA_047629355.1 Saprospiraceae bacterium
TTTCCTCTTAAAAATAGTTCCGTGATGTAGACCATGCAACGATTTTTAAAAGAAAACTATCGAAAAAATCTTGCTTTCAAATTTTACCCCAATAAATAATGTCACGTACTTAACTGTTGTGTTTTTTTTAAAAAAAAACTATGCAGATATAAAAAAACCGCATTCTTTATAATAAAGAATGCGGTTTTTACTTTAGGAATTCGCTACTCAGAAAAAAAATTACGCACATCCCAATCGCTGCAACGTCTCCTCCAAAATCTTCACCTTCGCTTCCCCATCTGCCAATTTCTTGCGCTCATTTGCAACTACTTGTTCAGGTGCACCAGCAACAAAACGTTCATTACCGAGCTTTTTCATTACCGACTTGATAAAACCTTGTTGGTATGCCAAATCCTCTTTAGCTTGAGCACATTCTGCCGCTACGTCAATGGTTTTGGTAGATTCTAAGAAGTACTTTTCAGTTCCTGACATCAACCCAAAAACATTCTCAGGTTCGTCATTGGTGAAAGTCAATTTGGATAAATCCGCCATTTTAATGACCATTTCTTCCAAACCATCCAAGGCAAAAAGTTCTTTCGCACTCTCCCCTTCTGCAACGTATAATTGCAATTTTTCCTTCAACTTCATGCCCTTGCTTGACCGTGTTTCTCGAATCACACTCACCAAACCTTTTGCTTTTTCAATTTTAGCAATCAATGCTTTATCAAAACCACCAGCTTTAGGATATTCAGAAACGACACAATCCGTTTTTTGCTCCCGTAAGTTGTACCAAATTTCTTCCGTAACAAACGGCATAAATGGATGCAACAACGTCATCATTCGACTAAAAATAGCCTCCGCTTGCTCTACTGTTTTACGGTCAATTGGCTGCTGATATTCTGGCTTAATCATTTCCAAAAACCAAGAACAGAAATCATCCCAAATCAAACTCCGCAAAGTCATCGCAATATCCCCAAAACGATACGTTTTATAATGGTCTTCAATCTCCGGCAACACACTATTGAATCGGTCTTCTATCCATTGAACTGCCAATGCACTTACCTTATCCTGTGGCTTGTCAACAACTTCAAAACCCTTTATCAGACGCAAGGCATTCCACATTTTATTGCAGAAATTACGTCCTGTTTCGCAAAGTTTACTGCTGTTCTCCGTTATTTTCGTCTTTTTATCGTACGGTGCATCAAAAATAATATCATTACCAGCTGCCGCACTCGACAACATCCCAAAACGAACACCATCTGCTCCGTAAATTTCTATCAATTTTAGCGCATCTGGTGAATTCCCAAGTTGCTTACTCATCTTTTTACGGTTGGCATCCCGTACCATTCCCGTAAAAAACACTTCTTGAAATGGTTGTTTTCCATTCTTTTCGACAAATTCTTTTCCCAACAAATCTTCCGACCATTCATAACCTGCCATCACCATTCTCGCCACCCACAAATACATAATATCCCAACCAGTAACAAGTACATTGGTTGGATAATAATATTTCAAATCTTCTTGATGCTCAAAGCCGTCAAAAACCGAAATCGGCCACAACCACGACGAAAACCAAGTATCTACTACATCTTCATCTCGCGTCAAATCTACCATCGTTAAATCAGCATTACCACTTTCTTTTCGAGCAATCTCCAACGCTTCTTCTTCTGTCTCCGCAACCACCGGATTGTCGTCGCCATAATACCACGCAGGAATCTGCTGTCCCCACCACAATTGCCGCGAAATACACCAATCTCGAACGTTGTCTTCCCGCAACCAATTGTTATAAGTATTGAAAAAATGCTCTGGCAAAAATTTCACATCACCATCCTTTACTGCACCCAATGCCGTCGCTGAAAAATCTTTCATATCCAAAAACCACTGCAAGGTCAAACGCGGCTCAACAACTGCACCTGTCCGCTCCGAACGCCCAACGCTATTGCGGTAATCTTCTACTTTCTCAATATGCCCCAATCGTTCTAACTCCTTAAAAATCAGTTTTCTCGCCTTCTCTCTATCTTCACCGATGTAGAAACCAGCCGTCTCCGCCATTGTCCCATCTGCATTCAAAATATCAATCACTTCGAGGTTGTGGCGTTGCCCAATTTCGTAGTCATTCATATCATGTGCAGGCGTTACTTTCAAGCAGCCCGTACCAAATTCAATATCAACATAATCGTCTTCAATAATTGGAATGGAACGACCAACCATCGGAACAATCGCTCGCTTGCCACGCAAATGTGCAAAACGCTTATCCTTTGGATTAATCGCAATCGCAGAGTCGCCCAAAATCGTTTCGGGACGTACCGTTGCAATTGTCAAATACTCATCTTTCGTCCCTTCAATCAAATATTTCACGTAATACAATCGCGAATTTTCATCGCCATGAATTACTTCTTCATTAGACAAAACCGTCTGTGCCTGCGGGTCCCAATTCGTCATCCGCTTCCCTCGATACAACTTGCCTTTTTTATGCAAATCAACGAATACTTTCACCACTGCTGCCGACATTTTCGGCTCCATCGTAAAACGCGTTCGTGACCAATCACAACTCGCGCCCAATTTTTTCAATTGCCCTAAAATTTTTCCACCGTACTCCTCTTTCCATTGAAAAGCATGCGCCAAGAACTCCTCTCGCGTCAAGTCTGATTTTTTAATCCCTTCTGCCCGCAACTTTTTTACCACTTTAGCCTCTGTCGCAATCGACGCATGGTCCGTACCCGGTACCCAACACGCATTTTTCCCCTGCAACCGCGCTCGACGAATCAAAATGTCCTGAATCGTATTGTTCAACATGTGTCCCATATGTAGGACACCCGTGACATTCGGCGGCGGAATGACGATAGAATACGCCTCCCGTTCGTCAGGTTTTGAAGTAAAATAATCTTTTGCCATCCAATGGTCGTACCATTTGGACTCAATTTCTGAAGGCGTATATCGCGTAGATAAAGACATATGTAAATGGTTAATATTAAGTGGTAATATGGTTAATGGAAACCGCCACTTCATCTTATAGTTTCTGTTTCGAGCGGTCAAAAGTCAGATTGTTCACGTTGAAACTTGGTGCAATCTGACTTCTGCCAGCAAAGCGGTCTGATAGCTGACCGCTTTCAAACCGCAAAAGTAGCTTTTTATATCCAAAATAATTTAGCCACGTCGCCGATTTTTCCGCAAACGATGGCGGCTTGGTTCAATTCTGCCCCTAATTTCAGCGCATTTTCTAACTCCATTCCTAAAATTAGAAAACTTGCTTCGGGTTGCCAATCGCTTCCTTTTTCTGGTACACCAAAACCCTTGAAGTATTTTAACTCCAAATTGCTTAGCTTTTGTTCCAATAAAGTGTTGAAATCTTTATTTTCTTTATCAGCATGCGCGATGGCATTTGGATTCCAAGCGGTGAGGTATGCCCAAGTTTCAACATTTTCCTCTTTTAGAAATTGGTCGAAGGCGGGGTTATGCTCGTTTATTTTTAAATGGAAAGTCGTGCCATTTTTTGAAGTGGCGTTGTAGGTGGTGGCGAGGAAGGCAGATTGGAGGTCAGTATTAATTTCCATTAAAATATTTGTTAATGTGAATTATGGATAGAAGTAGATTCTTAATTTACAGTTAGTTTTTAGATTCAAATCATGGTGATTTTAAAAATCACCATGATTTAGTAACGGTAAAATAGCGATTTTCTCTTTTATCATAGAATTCGCAGCAAAAAACTACGAAGTAGTTAGATGTGAATAACCTCGGATGAAATCCGAGGGCGATAGACAAGCCTGTTGCAAGAGACGCTTCAACTCCTTCAGAGTTGCGACACATTTCTCCAATTATTAAAGTTTTTATTACAAGATTAATCATCTTCAAATTCTTCGTCATTCATAACTGATTCTTGCAAAAGCATTTTCTGAAAAGAGATTGTCTCTTCTTCTTTATTTAAAAGGCACTACGGTGAAAAGTGTGAATCAATATGAGAAGCGAGAAAATCGTAAGATTTTCGAGCTTCAAAAAAACAGTACGCATTGCCTACGGCAATGCGGGAGGGGTTCTTGAGGGATAAAAACGGTTTTGCAAAACCATTTTTATCCCTCAAACTCCCTTTGTTAAAACTTACCCACAGTTTTCACCGTAGTACCAATTTTTGGTAGTGTACGATTAAAGTAGGGTAAAATTAAAAGCCCTTTTATTGGAAATCAGATAGATACAAATTTGAATAGTGATTTATCGTTCTAAAAGACTCCGTGTGTGTAA
>JBLHWU010000354.1:0-4211 GCA_047629355.1 Saprospiraceae bacterium
TTGCTCGCGCTCAGATTTTAAACCATCCGTCAATAATGCTAAATTCACACCCTCTTCCCCACGTCGTTCACTAACATTTTTGATGGTTTCGTATTGGTCTTCAAAAATGGATTTACTATCGTATAATAGTCGTCCAATCAAGGTGCTTTTTCCGTCATCTACACTCCCTGCTGTCGTAAAACGCAGGAGTTCCATATTATCGTAATTTATCGTTGAGTTTGGCATTTTCTATATTAAAAAAGTAAAGAAATAGGGTTTATTTTTTCTAAAAATACCCTTTTTTCTTACGGTCTTCCATTGATGTTTCCGAGCGTTTATCATCTGCCCGTCCGCCTCGTTCTGTCATTCTGGTAGTCGAAACTTCCTCAATAATCTTTTCCAAATTATCCGCTTCTGATTCCCAAACCCCCGTACAAGTGACGTCGCCAATTGTGCGACAGCGAACCATCATTTCGACTAATTCCTCCTCTGGTTTTCGCTCAATAAATTCAGATTCCGCCAACAAAATGCCATCTCTTTTAAAAACATTTCTTTTATGTGCAAAATACAAACTTGGTAAGTCCACTTTTTCCATTGCCAAATACTGCCAAACGTCTAATTCTGTCCAATTGGAAATAGGGAATATCCGAAAATGCTCTCCGAATTGCTTTTTACCGTTAAAAATATTCCACAATTCCGGTCGCTGATTCTTCGGGTCCCACTGCCCAAATTCATCTCGGTGGGAAAAAAATCGCTCTTTTGCCCGTGCTTTCTCTTCATCTCGCCGTGCGCCACCCATCGCTGCATCGTATTTACCTGCTTCCAAAGCCTCCAATAAAGCCACTGTTTGCAAACCATTGCGACTTGCATTAATTCCCTTCTCTTCGCGAACCATTCCTTTATCAATTGCCTCTTGAACTGAACCGACAATTAATTTCGCACCGATTTTTTCAACCAAACTGTCCCGATATTCTATCGTTTCTGAAAAATTATGCCCAGTATCGACGTGCAATAATGGAAACGGAATTTTACCTGGGTAAAACGCTTTTTGCGCTAAATAAACCATCAAAATAGAATCCTTTCCACCCGAAAACATTAGGACAGGATTTTCAAACTGAGCTGCGACCTCTCGCAGTACGAATATAGACTCCGCTTCCAGTTCTTTTAAGTGATTTAAGTGATAATTCATTTTACGTAGTATAAAGTAGATGTATTTGCGTATTGGTAATATAGAGAAAGCCAATTTTAACTGCAAATACCGTTTATAAAGTTTAAATTCTAATTTGAGATTCTAATTTTTCAAAAATCAAGTCAACACTCTCTTCTAAATTCAACTCCCCTGTCTTAATTTCTAAAAATGGATTTCCTGGTGCTTCGTAAGGGGAATCAATACCAGTAAAACCTCTTATTTCTCCTTTTCTTGCTTTTTTATACAGTCCTTTAACATCTCTTGCTTCACAAACTTCCAACGGTGCATTGACATAAATTTCTAAAAAGTCAGCAGCTCCTATCACACTTCTTGCGTCATTTCTAATTGCTATAGTTGGGCTAATAAAGGAGTTGAGCGTAATCACGCCGCTGTTCAAATACAATTTTGCCACTTCAGCGATTCGAAGGATATTCTCTACTCTATCTTCCATGGAAAATCCTAAGTTAGCATTGATTCCAGAACGTATATTATCGCCATCCAGCACTTGCGCAAAATAACCTTCATTGTACAATTTACGCTCTAAAGCTTGAGCGATTGTACTTTTACCTGACCCAGACAACCCAGTTAACCATAAAACTTTCGCACGCTGTCCTAGCCTTTTCTCTCGGTCATCACGTTGCAATAACCTATCGAATATTGGATGAATGTTATTTTTCAAAGTAACTACTTTTTAATCATTTTCCGAACAGTCCCGCGAGGTGCCAACTGCCAAGCTCTTTCGTGCAGATAATAAAGCAAAAATTTTATCACAAACTCAATCGCTCCAATTTCTAATGCGCCTTGAATGCTACCTGTTTTTAAATAAACAATAACTATAATCGTAAAAGTAGCTATGCAACGCCAAGTCAATCCTTTTAAAATACTACGGGTTTTAGATTCCCTTGGAAAATTATCAGCCACTAATTTTAGTTTTTAAATCATTCAAATTTTATACGGCTTCGCCAACGATATGTCGCAAGCAACTTATCAATAAGTACAAAATTTCCTGTAAAAGCGATAATATATTTGACTTTTTGAAGCGAGAAAATCCTAAGATTTTCGAGCTTCATCAAACACAACCGTGCGTCGCCTTCGGCAGCGCGGGTGGGGTCTTGAGGGTGAAAAAGGGGTTTTAAAACCCATCTTTCACCCTCAAACTCCCCTTGGTATCAACTCAAACCATTTTATAAGCTTCGCAAAAGCGAAGCATCTACATTCATTCTCAAAGAGTACCCCATCTGTTCCAACTCTACGACCACCTCTTTTTTACCTTCAATAGAGATTAATTTTCCTTTTAAGCCTGTCAAATTCCCCGAAATAATTTCAACTTCGTCTCCGTTCTCCATTGCAGTTGGTTCTATCGAAACGTCCACTCCTTCCCCAACTACCCGCTTCATCGTTTCCATTTCAGCCTCAGGAATCGATAGCAAGTTTTGCGCAATTTTTGTAAACTTTAAAACATATTCCGTTTCCAAAACAGGCACATATTCTTTTTTCGTAATTTTTACAAAAATGTAACAGCTTATCAGTGGCAACTCCAGTGTCCGTACTTTTCGAACATACTTTCGCGTCACCTTTTGTATTGGCAAATAGCAATCAATCTGCTTTTGCTTCAGCATCTTTTCCACTAGCTTTTCTCGTTTGTAATTGGTATAAACCGCAAACCAACGAGGTTCTGTGTCGTGGAGATGATTTTCACTTTTCGCTCTTTCTTTTGCCATAAAGCAATTTAAATTTTAGCTTTACGTAGTATAATCCTAAGGGAGTTTGAGGGAGAAAATGGGTTTTAAAACCCATTTTCTCCCTCAAGACCCCACCCGCGTTGCCGCAGGCAGCGCGCAGTTTTTTTTTAAGAGACGCTTATATCTACAACCGCCAGTATTCAATCTCTTCATCAATAGATTCATAAATACCTTTCAAGTCAAATAAAATTGGATTTTCACCCATAATAGAGTTGAAATAAGTACTATCCAAACCCTTGTATTCTAGATGATTGACGGCGACAATTGCTGCGTCATAATCATCAGAAACTTTATCGACCATCGTCAAATTGTATTCATGGGCAACCTCATTCGGCGAAGCGTGCGGGTCAATAATGTGAACGTTAATCGCATACTTCATTAATTCCTTTACCAAATCTGCCACTTTCGAATTCCGAATATCCGAGACATCTTCTTTAAAGGTAATCCCCATGACCAATACTTTGGTTTCCGAAGGATTCTTCCCTTTGTGCATTAACTTTTGCACCAATCGTTTGGCGATAAAAGCAGGCATCCCATCGTTAATTCTTCGCCCACTCAAAATAACTTGTGGATCATATCCCAACTGACGAGATTTATGAACTAAGTAATAAGGGTCAACGCCAATACAGTGACCACCAACCAAACCTGGAGAAAACTTTAGGAAATTCCACTTCGTCCCAGCTGCTTCCAAAACAGATTTTGTATCAATACCCATCAGGTCAAAAATCAAGGACAATTCATTCATCAACGAAATATTCAAATCCCGTTGGGTATTTTCAATCACTTTTGCCGCTTCTGCTACTTTGATACTTGCGGCTTCGTAAACTCCTGCTGTAATCACTTCTTCATAAACAGCCATAATTTCATTAGCTGACTCTTCATCTCCACCTGATACAAGTTTTAAAACATTTGCAACTGTGTGCTCTTTGTCTCCCGGATTTATTCTCTCTGGAGAATAGCCCACTTTGAAGTCCTTCTGATAAGTTAATCTCGATTCCTTTTCCAAAACAGGAATGCAGTCTTCTTCCGTACATCCTGGATAAACCGTAGATTCAAATATAACGTAGTCTCCTTTTTTTAGGGCTTTCCCAACAGTAGAAGAAGCGCCCAATACAGGTTTTAAGTTGGGTACTTTATGCCCATCAACTGGCGTAGGCACCGTTACAACAAAAAAGTGTGCATCCTTCAAATCCTCTGGATTCGCAGTAAATTTTATGTCCGTTCCTTCAAAATCTTTCGCTTCTAATTCCTTCGACGGGTCAACATTATTCTTCATCATTTCTACTCGTGCCTCGTTAATA
>JBLHWU010000355.1:0-4198 GCA_047629355.1 Saprospiraceae bacterium
CAGACTAAAATTTTGCGGTACACGCGCTTTCAAAATAATACGCTAACTTAAAATCAATCAGCTCTACCTTTTAATGGATAGGAGCTTTTCAAAATTTCAACAACATGAATCGAGGACTTTGGACATTAGTCGGTTTTTTATTTTTTGTAATAGGCTTTTCTGCGCTCGTTTTGAGCTTGGTGGGCGTACAATTTTCTTTTCTTACTTGGTTGGACAAACCTAGTAGATTATTTGGTTTTGTTATGAGACTAGTATTTATATTGTTAGGTTTTGTAATCGTATATCTCGCACGAACAGATTGGAAACAGTTGGAAGATGAGTAAACGGCGCACGGTCTTCGGCACAAAACCAACGGTTGGATAGAAATCTACCTTTAAGTAAAAAACTAATTCAACAAAGTTGATAAATGAACAACTTTGATAAGCAAAACAGATGTAGATTTTACCATTAAATAAAAAGTTAATACCGTTCACCCTGAATATCAGTACTTTTTTACTAAAGTATTTTTAATATTCGAAATATAATCTATATTTGCAACGTTTTCTCATAGTATGTTTGTTTAATCTTCCTGCACTCTGAATCCCTCCTAGAGTGCAGGATATTTTTTTTAAAAACCGTGGACTTCAGTCCACCATCCTATCAAAAGGAATCAAGAAAGGGCAGCATAAATTGAGCCGCCACTTTCTGTATCCAAAATGTGTGTGTGTAATCTCCGCAGAGATTGTTTTCTCATAAATCGTTAAAATGTCTAGTACTCGAATAATAATTTGAATATTTCCTCTCTGAATTTAGCTGTAAAAAAAAATCCCTAAAAATTAAAAATATTTTGCTTTTTCATAATATGTTGACGTATAAAGACTGTTGTATGCGTTTTTGAATAAGTTTATCTTGCTATTTAATCTAACCAAATGCACCCTAAGTCATTGTTTATCAAAGAATATCATAAGTAGAATTAAATTTATTTAATAAAAATCGTATTTTTAAAAAATCTATATTTTCCGTTTGTTTGCCTATACCGACCGTTTCCTAAAAAATACCGACCGTTTACCCTTAATTTTTGGCCGCTTCGTAAATTACCTTTTTTTTATCGATGATACCGTTCTATATTTGTATCAAGTTTTCTCATAGTATGTTTAATTTTCTTTCCTACACCTTTTTTTCCCTTCTGGGGTGTAGGAATTTTTTTTCCTTAAACAATACTTTGAAGATGATATAAAATGAACAAACATGTAACCTAAGATATACTAACCTGACACTATCCCTTGAACAGGCATCATTTTATATTTGACACTTGGTTTGTGAAATTTTATTCCTAATAGAAGATTGGAAAAAAGAACTGTAAATAAATCTATGTGAAAGCGTTCTTTGAAATAAGCCATTATTTTTCATTAGCTGAATAGTTAATTTAATTAACATATTAATAATAATTTAATGTGTTTCAGTTACTTACCCTTACGCCAATTCTGTGCCAACTATTTGGAAAATCAAAAAATAACATTAAAAATTTATCTTATTTCTAGTTAACTGTCAATAAGAACGATACCCCATTTTCATACCCTAAATCAAACCGACCGTTTACCACCAAAACTACCCTATTCCCTAAAACCTAAAGATGTATGTTTTAAATCGTCCTATATTGCATCGTGTAGTTTTCTCATAGTATGTTTAGTGCTCCTACAACAGTTGTTAAATCTCCGTTGTAGGAGTTTTTTTTTGCTTTTTTTTTGCTTTTTTTTAAAAGAAGTCAGACCATTGTATGGTCAGAAATCAAAGAGCAACCTGGTTATTTCTGACTTCTTTTAATTAGACTTTTTACCCTTTCTTTGGAACGCGAATTAAATAAAGTTACTTTTGAGAAAGAGCGTTTTCGTTCCTAGTTTTTGCTTTAAAAGTGCGATTTATGTTTATATAATAAGCATTTTTAAAGTAAAAAATATGGACTAAATATCCGTTCAAAAATGTAAGATTATTTATTTCGCGTTCCTTTGGCACAAAAAGTAAGTTTATGCATCGTATTAACATCTGGTCAAGTCCTCGAAATATCTCTACTGCTTTTATGTATTCTTTTGCACAAAGAGAAGACGCTACTGTTTTTGACGAACCATTATATGCTCATTATTTGACTAAAACAAATAGTACTGCTGAACATCCTGGTACAACCGAAATCCTTGATAGCCAAGAGAATAGTGGTAAAGAAGTAGTTAAAGACTTAATTTTAGGCAATCATTCAACCGATGTCGTTTTGTTCAAGCAAATGACGCATCACCTCATTCATTTAAATGAAGATTTTCTTTTTAAAACACAAAATATTCTGCTCATTCGCGACCCACAACGCATTATTGCTTCCTACGCCAAAGTGATTGCCAATCCGCAAATGCACGATATTGGCATTCAAAAACAGTATGAATTATTTAAACAATTAGAAAAAGGTGGCAACGTCGCTGCCGTTGTTGATGCGCGACAATTATTGTTAAATCCTCGGAAAGTTTTGGAGATTCTTTGTCAGAGATTAGACATTCCTTTTGACGAAAAAATGCTGACTTGGAAGGCAGGTGCGCGACCAGAAGATGGTGTTTGGGCAAAGTATTGGTATACCAATGTACATCAATCAACTGGTTTTCAGCCTTATGTAGAAAAAACGGTGACGCTTCCCAAAAAGTTAGCACTTCTTGCCAAAGATTGCCAACATTATTACGATTTTCTGTTTAGCTATGCGATTAAATCCTATTAAGTAACAGTAAAAAAACAACTCAGTTACTAAGCTTTTTACCTATTTTTGATTTTCAAAAAAAAGCGAAAAAACACAAGCATGTCTATTTTAAAAAAATTAGCCAAACCCTTTAAAAATTTAAAAAAAACACAGGAACAAGTTGCCAATTTTTTGGTGTTTGCTGAAGCGGTGCGCCCCATTGGTAGCTTTGAAAAATTACCTGCCCCGATGGCTCCTGACTATAATCATCTACCAAATTGGGCTGCCCATCCTGATATTGAGGATAAATCGCATTTTACACCAAAAGGTATTAATTCAGGAACAACAACTTTAGAAGCCGACGTTTTCTACATTCACCCAACCACTTATTTTGGAAAAAATAGCTGGAATTCACCGTTAGAACACGGATTGTCTCGGGAATTTGTAGATGAAATGGTGATTCCCAGTCAGGCGTCCGTTTTTAATGATAGTTGTAAGATTTATGCGCCACGCTATCGGCAAGCCACTTTTTTCTCTTTTTTAGAAGGTGGAAAAAATGCAAAAAAAGCTTTCGAATTGGCCTTTTCAGATGTCATCCGTGCTTTTGATTTTTACATAAATAATTGGAATAATGGGCGCCCGTTTTTCATCGCAGGACACAGTCAGGGGGCACTACACGCCATTCGCTTACTTGAACAACGGATTGAAAATTCAGAAATTCGTGCCCAATTTGTAGCCGCGTATGTAGTCGGTTTTCGCTTTCCTGAAGATAAATTTGGTCCTGCTTTTAAAAACCTAAAAATGGCAGAAAGTCCGAATCAAACGGGCTGCATCGCTGCTTGGGATACTTACCTTGAAGGCGGGACACCTGGCAAGCGGCTCGAAAATCGCATCCATTGGTATGCAGATGAAGACGGAAAAAGTCACTGGGAGAAATGTGGTGCAAAAAATCCTTTCGGGGTCAATCCGCTAAATTGGAAACGCACTCGAAAGACTGTCGCAGCTACCGAAAACACTGGAGCAGTCAATACTGAATTTTCCGGACCTCGTCCTGACATTATGAAAATGCACAATAAAGAAACTGCGAAAATAGTTTGTACGGGTCTGTCTGCACCATTCAAACAGGAAGTATCTGCGACGCTAAAAAAGGATGGATTTTTGTATATTTCAAAGCCATTGAATCGGATTTTCACTATGCTGTTGTTGCCAAGAGGAAATTACCATATGTATGATTTTTCCTTGTTTTATATGAATATTCGGGAGAATGTTGAGGTGCGGTTACAGGCGTTTCTTCAAGAAAAATAGCAAAACAGAAAGGTATTGAAATCAATTTACTGCCAATTAAAAAAGGCGTAGTAAAAAAATTTACTACGCCCTTTTTTATTTCAGAAATGAATTCAATTACTATGATTTGAACGTAGCCCAAAAATTATCATTGCCTTCATAGTGAGCCGTTCCGCCGAAAATTAATCGTAAAAAGTTGATAAATGGCATCAAACCAAAAAAACC
>JBLHWU010000356.1:0-4190 GCA_047629355.1 Saprospiraceae bacterium
GCAAGTTTCGTTTATTTTAAAGAAGAAGCAACCATTGAACGAACTAAAATTGAAGACGATGGAGCCACTGTACATTTTCTAATTACTAAAAAAAATTAGCAATATGAAATATACTCTATTCCGTCTAAAAGGCTCTCACCTAAAAATATTATTCCATCTGCACCGCGCCTAACGGCGCGATGGTTTTTTGGGCATTAAAAGACAAAAAAAGGCTTTACAAACTCCCTTTTCTCCCTCAAACTCCCTTTGTTAAAACGTACCCACAGTTCTCACCGTAATGCCGTCTTTAAGAAGGATTTTATATTAGAAAAATTTTCTCTATCTTCATTTTTTAATCAACAATATTCTAAAAATCGGTAGTGTAACAAATGTGCATCACCATTTATTGAAAAAGTGATTTGTTACTGTGTAAACGAAGGTTTTTTAAGTTTGAGCAGCGAGAAAATCGTAAGGTTTTCGAGCTTCAAAAAACACAGTGCGCGTTGCCTGCGGCAACGCGGGAGGGGTATTAAGGGACAAAAATGATTTTTGCAAAATCGTTTTTATCCCTTAAAAATCCCTTTGATAAACAAAAGCACCTAAACTGTAGAAGTGCACATTTGTGGCACCACCAAAAAATAAAATCACTAAAATGAAAAAAAAAATATTTGCAACCTACACCTTTATCCTATTATTTTTAGGTCTTTTTGCCCAAGATACACCGCTTTGGATGCGTTATCCAGCGATTTCACCAGATGGCAATTCCATTGTTTTTAGCTATCAAGGCGACTTGTATAAAGTGGCGTCAAATGGCGGTGCAGCGGTGCCTTTGACCCTTCATGAAGCCTATGATTATGAACCAGTTTGGTCGCACAATGGGCAAAAAATTGCTTTTTCTTCCAATCGCTATGGCAATCATGATGTGTATGTGATGCCTTCAATGGGCGGAAAAGCGGAACGATTGACATATCATTCTGCGGGCGACCATCCAACTGATTTTTCGGCAGATAATCAGTCGATAATGTTTACTTCGAGTCGCATGGATGAAGCGGCGAATCAACAATATCCGTCGGGTCTACTATCGGAATTGTATTCAATCCCAGTGAATGGCGGGATGCCGAAACAGATGCTGACGACGCCAGCTTTGCAAGTCAAAACAAGCGCAGACGGAACCGTTTTAGTGTTTCATGATAGAAAAGGATATGAAGATACTTTTCGCAAGCACCACACCTCATCGGTGGCGCGAGATATTTGGAAATACGATACAAAAACGGAGACTTATACGCAATTGACGAAGTTTGACGGAGAAGATAGGTCGCCTATTTTTGCGCCGAATCAGCAGGACATTTATTACTTGAGTGAAGAAAGTGGTTCGTATAATATTTTTAAAATGAACAGCACAGATTCTTCTAATAAAACGCAGTTGACGAAGTTTGAAAATCATCCGGTGCGGAGTTTGTCAGCGAGTAAAGATGGGCAACTGAGTTTTCATTATAATGGAGAGATTTATACGATGAAAGAAGGGGAAGAACCGCAGAAAGTAGCGATTCAGATTGTAGCTGATGCTCGTTTTAATGCAGAAAAAATTGTGTCGGTAAATAAGGATGCGAGCGAGGTAGCCTTGTCCTCTAATGGTAAAGAAGTCGCGTATGTTTTTCGAGGTGAAATCTTTGTGTCGAGTGTGAAAAAAGGCACAACCAAGCGGATTACCAACACACCCGAACAGGAGCGAAGTGTAAGTTTTAGCCCCGATGGTCGCTCTCTCTTATATGCGGGCGAACGCAATGGTAGCTGGAATTTATACAGCACTTCAATTGCTCGGGAAGAAGAGAAATATTTCTTTAACTCCACCCTTTTAGAAGAAGAAACGATACTTGGAACAGACGCGGAAGAATTTCAACCTGCCTATTCGCCTGATGGCAAAGAAGTGGCATTTTTGGAAGAAAGAACGACCTTAAAAGTGATTAATTTAGAAACCAAAGCGGTACGGGAAATCATGGCGGGGAATCGTAATTATTCCTATTCGGATGGTGACCAACATTATGCATGGTCGCCTGATAGCAAGTGGTTTTTGGTACAGTTTAATCAAGAGGGACAGTGGATTTCGCAGGTCGGATTGATTAGTGCGGACGGTGGTGAGATTGCGAATTTAACGCAAAGTGGTTATAATGATTCTACGCCGCGATGGTCGCGAGATGGCAAGCGGATTGTTTGGTTTTCGGATAGAGATGGGATGAAAAATGATGCAAGTTGGGGTGGTGAATTTGATGTTTATGCAATGTATTTGACACAAGAGGCTTATGATAAATACAAGCTTGATGAGGAGGAATATGAGTTATTGACGGAAGAAGAAAAAGAAGAAAAGAAGAAAGAAAAGAAGGAGGAATCCGATGAGAAAGAGGAAAAGGATGAGGATGAAAAAGTTGAACCAATTGTGATTGAATTGGAGGATATTGAAGACCGGAAAGTTCGATTGACTCGGCATTCTACCCGTTTGAGTGATGCGATTATTTCAAAAGATGGGGAAAAATTATGGTATTTGGCGCGTTTTGAAAAAGGGGCAGATTTGTGGGAAATCAATTTGCGAACGAACGAGACAAAATTGAAAACGAAACTGGGTGCAAAAAGCGTTGGCGATTTAATTTTGGATAAAAAAGGGGAGAATTTATTCCTTTTGTCTAATGGCACCATTTCAAAAATTGATGTGAAAGAGGGTAAGAAAAAAGGCGTCGGTATGAAAGGTGAAATGGTACTCAATGAAGTTGCTGAGCGCGCGTATTTATTTGAACACGTTTGGCGACAAGTGGTGAAGAAATTTTATAAAAAAGACCTGCATAATGTAAAGTGGGATTTTTATAAAACGGAATACGCTCGTTTTTTGCCACACATCAATAACAACCATGATTTTGCAGAAATGCTGAGCGAAATGTTGGGGGAATTAAATGCTTCTCACACGGGCGCGAGATTTCGAGATCCTATGAAAAACGGCGACGAAACGGCTGCTTTGGGCGTTTTTTATGATAGAAGCCATTCTGGTAAAGGTTTGAAAATTAAGGAAATAATGCATAAAAGCCCCTTGGAGAAAAGTAGTTCTAAAATTACGGAAGGAACGGTGATTGAAAAGATTGATGGCGTAGAAATTAGGACAAATACCAATCCTTATCATTTATTGAACCGAAAGGCGAAAAAAAACGTGTTACTCGCGCTTTTTGATCCTGCGACGAGCAAGCGATGGGTCGAAACGGTGAAACCAATTTCGCTGGGTGCAGAAGGCGAATTGCGGTATCAACGTTGGGTGCGGAACAGTCGCGCGATTGTTGAAAAAGCATCGGGTGGTACGGTTGGATATGTCCATGTACGGAGCATGAATGACCGAAGTTATCGAACGGTTTATGAGGAGGTTTTGGGTGAAAATCATGGTAAGAAAGCCTTGGTTGTCGATACACGTTTTAATGGCGGTGGCTGGTTGCATGATGATTTGGCGACGTTTTTAATGGGCAAACAATATATGTCATTTGTGCCGCGTGGTCAAAACTTGGGCAACGAACCGCAATTTAAATGGTCAAAACCAAGCATCGTTGTGATGGGGGAGAGTAATTATTCGGATGCACATATGTTTCCGTACACTTACCGTGCTTTAGGCGTTGGAAAATTGGTTGGAATGCCCGTACCTGGTACTGGAACAGCTGTTTGGTGGGAGCGATTGCAGAACGGAATGGTGTTCGGAATTCCGCAAGTTGGTATGGTTGGAGAAGACGGAAAATATTTGGAAAATCAACAATTAGAGCCAGATATTAAGGTGATGAATGAGCCAGGGAAAGTGAGTAAAGGCGAAGACCAACAGTTGAAAGCGGCGGTGGAGGAGCTCTTAAAAAAGTAAAACCTCAAACGCAAGTGGGCATAAAGAATTAGCAATGCGCAGTTAAAAATGCCGCTGATGATGGAAATTGTCAGCGGCATTTTCTATTTTGTTCCCTCTTTGAAATGTGTTCAAGTGTTATTGTATTTATGTGTTCAGGTTTCAATGAATAAACTAACACCAACACAATAACACCTAAACACTTAGGTAGTGTAACAAATGTGTACCACCATTTATTGAAAAAGTGATTTGTTACTGTGTAAACGAAGGTTTTTTAAGTTTGAGCAGCGAGAAAATCGTAAGGTTTTCGAGCTTCAAAAAACACAGTGCGCGTTGCCTGCGGCAACGCGGA
>JBLHWU010000357.1:0-4156 GCA_047629355.1 Saprospiraceae bacterium
ATCACCAATTATAACAAGCTGTTTACGGGCTCGAGTCATCGCCACATTCATCCGTCGATAATCGTTTAAGAAACCAATTTCATTTTTATCATTGGAGCGAACTAAGGAAATATAAATCACATCTCGCTCCTGTCCTTGGAAGCCATCGATAGTGTTGATGGTTACAAATTCTTGATAGGCGGTGAGAGTTTCGTCTTCCATAAATTGTTCTTTCATATGCAAAATCTGCGAGCGATAAGGCGTGATAATCCCGACGGTAGGCATCTCTAAATCATGCTCCGCCAAGGTGTTCACGAATTGTAAAAAATGCTCTCGCAAGATAAAATACTCACCTGAATTATATTTACTCAATGTCTCAGTATTCGCCTCCTCATTGAATCCTGCTCCCGCAGTATCAATAAATATAACGGGCGAAACATCTCCTTTGGGCAATTCCCAATTAGCGACAGATTCATGCGCAACTAACTGATTATCATAGAATTGTGAATTTGAAAAATTCATAATTAATTGATTCATCCGATATTGTACATTGAGAAAACTGACTTCAGGAAATTGCTTCACACATTTTTCTAACAAGGTAGTTCCAAGTCCTTTATTTTTTGCTTCAAAGGATTTTACCGTTGGCGGCAATTGAAATGGATCGCCTGCTAAAATCACTTTACTAGCTCTTGAAATTGGAATCCAAGTGGCTGGTTCGAGTGCTTGTGCAGCTTCATCAATGACAACCGTTTTAAATTTTATTCGATCCAAAACAGAATGAACCGTATTCACTAAAGTGCAACAAATTACCTGTGCCCCGTGCAGAATTTCATTCAACAATTTTTCCTCCAAGGCCTTTGCCCAATCTTCCAATTCCCGTGCTTCCCGATAATTATCTCTGCGTTCTTCGCGCTGTTGACCTTTAAAATTTCGTTTAAATTTTCCTGCTTTCCTGCGAGCTTCGGCAGCTTGAACTTTTACTTTTTTGATGTGCTTACTTTCTGGATGTGCAGCGAGTTGCGCATCCAACGTTAAATCCATAAGTGACTCATTCACTCTCGAAATATTTCCAATTCGAACTACTTCCAAGCCTTTTTCAGATAACCTTTCTGCTAGCAAATCTACTGCGGCATTACTCGGTGCGGTAACCAAAACATTTTTCTCTGTTTCGCATAACAGTTTAATTGCATGGACGATAGTGGTGGTTTTTCCAGTTCCAGGAGGCCCGTGAACGATGGAAATATCGTTGGCAGCAAGGATATGTTGGACGGCACTTTTTTGCGCCTCATTTAAGTAGTCATGATGGATGGTGGGCAATTCTCCGAAACGAGTTGGATATTGGTTGTAGAATAAACTTTTCAATTCTGCGAGTCGATCCCCTTTTGCAGCAATGACTTTTTTCATTACTTTTTCCATCTCCACATAGGTGCGTTCATCGAATAATAAATCGACTCCAACATTGCCATAATGCACCCAATTGGGAATGTCTTTGGCATTCAAAACAACTTTCATTTGGTCCCTTCTCAAATATTGAATGATCCCATTAACTCGCTGTTCTTTACTGTCATTTGTTTTTCCATCAGCGGTGGAAAATAATTCTACGGGAGTGCCTGACTTGAAACGATGAGGTTCTCTAAGTTGATTGGTTTTTTCCAAAACCACAAAAGCTCGATCTCCAAAAGTGAAGCCTTCTTTTCTGACTGCGACGGGATGCCAAGTCAATCCTTTCTCTCTTTTTTCTTTGAGGGTTAGTTTTAATACTTGTTCTCGAAAACGGTCGAAGTCTGCTTTTTTTTCTATTTGTAAAAGTTCTAAAACTTTGGTGAGTTCGTTGTTGATGTCGGATAATTGCATGGGGGCAAAGGTAAAAAAATAAGGATTATAGATTGAGTTTTTAGCCTGCAATTCATTTGATCCTTTTCAATGAGAAAACTTCCACGCTACGCAACCATCTGCTTTAGCAATTTTTTCTATTTTAATAGAAAAATTGGATTTGAGTCGTCTAGAAAATGGAAAATATTTTATGCGGATTCAGTTGGAGGGTGGGAATTTTTTTGACCAGGAAGATTTTGAAAAATTAAATCAAACTAAGAGCGTATCTAATTGAATCAAAATTTCAATTCAATTCTACTCTACTCAAAATGATAACTCAATCTAATTATTTAGAGCCATTTTTTTTGAGTATATATTAAAATTATAGATTATACTACATAAAGTGACCAACCAATAAAAAATCGTCAAAATGGTACAAAGCATTATATTTATATGTATATTTGTTTCGAACTATTAAGTTTTTAGGCTATTATCTTCCTTTTTTCAGGTTTTATTTTATCCTTCCTTAATCTTTCAATTAACAGATTTTTTTACAGTATCTCGATTTATATCGAGATAGTTAATTTTTTATATTATGAATATTTTTGTAGCCAAATTAAACTTCGACACAAGAGAGTCGGATTTACAAAATGCATTTGAAGCTCATGGAGCTGTTGATTCCGTAAAAATCATCATGGATAAATTTACTGGAAAATCAAAAGGTTTTGGTTTTGTGGAAATGTCTAACGACGATGAAGCACAATCTGCTATTGATGCATTAAATGACCAAGAATTTGATGGTCGTACAATTGTTGTTAAAAAAGCTGAACCACGTGAAAACCGCGGAGGCGGTGGCGGCGGTGGTGGATACAATCGCGGCGGTGGCGGCGGCGGCGGTGGATACAATCGCGGCGGTGGCGGCGGTGGTGGATACGGCGGCGGTGGCGGCGGTCGATACTAGTCAAACCGAGTATTTTAATACTCAGTTTTGATATAAAGATTTGAATGAAGAAGCTCCGAGTAATCGGGGCTTTTTCTGTTTTATACAAAGTCAATATTCTTACTAATAGGATATATTTTTTATCTTCGACTCATTAAAAAAAATCGTTAAGTACTGGTACTTAATTCTATTAACCAATTAAACATAAAAATTATGAATGGTTTTGATTATTACATGAGCGCATTAAAAAAATATGCAGACTTTTCAGGCAGATCTAGAAGAAGTGAATATTGGTATTTTGCTCTTTTCAATTTTTTATTTGCTATTGGAGCTGTACTTATAGATGGGGTAATTGGTATGCCGATTCTTTATTTTATTTATATTTTAGGAACATTAATCCCGGGGCTTGCAGTATTAGTTAGAAGGCTACATGATACCAATAGAAGTGGTTGGTGGTTTCTTATCGCATTAGTCCCTTTAGTTGGAGGTATTGTACTTTTGGTATTTTTAGCAACAGATAGTGACCCAAATGAAAATCAATATGGGTTAAATCCAAAAGATCCAACTGCAATTGATGATGATATTTCTCGTCACCTAGTTGAGTAATTTTATTTGATAAAAAGAAGTTGGTTAAAAGTGTCTTGTTGGTTTAGAAAAATAGATTTTGGCTAATCTCACCAGACATTTTTAACCAAAAAAAAATATTTAAATTTTAAAAATCTTGCCTAAAAACTTCCTGCTCATTGATCAAAATCAAATAATATAATCCTTCTGATAATTGTTCAAAGTATCGGTCACTAGCACATTGGGAACTGAAAAAGCCGAATTAAAAATAGTTTTTTGCGGTGGGGCCAATTTGCCAAAGGCTATCACTTGCCAATGAATCAAATTAGATATTTGTGCCAAATTAGATTCAAAATTATTGGACTGACTTTGAACAAACAAAAAACTAAAAAGACAAAATGTAGTGAGAAGCGCTTTCATGAGTTTTATATTTTTTGGATAAAAAATTAGAGTGGTTTTGAAATTGACTTGAAATCTAATGTCGTTAACTTAGCGGGTACTTCCAGCGACTGGCTTTCAGCCAGCATCTGGTTTCCTCCATTTTATTGTAAAACCAGAGGCTGGCTCGAAGCCAGTTGCTGATACGAAATACTTTTATCGAAACTCCCGATTAATCTCCTCCAACTTTTCACTTCCTGGACATAAATCTTTTTGCTTAAATTGATTCAAAGGTTGATCACTTGTCCCCATCAAATTATGTAAATCTTTACTCTCCGGGTTAATATAAAGTAGCCCAGTTAAAATTTGACCTTTCGATTTGGCAACATGCAAACGGTTGACTGCAGTAAAGCGATCAGTCGGATTCCAATCAGGTGCCAATTTACTCAAATGGATTTTTGAACCATCAAATAACTCCACCTC
>JBLHWU010000358.1:0-4133 GCA_047629355.1 Saprospiraceae bacterium
ATAGTTGTTTGTCTAATGGAAGTAAATTTAGCTTTTATTTCTCGAAAACAGAAAATATATAACATTTTGTTTTCAATCCATCAAATTACTATTTGCTCCATCCTGAAAAAAGCCATCTATCAAGGAAGGTCTTTAATAAATGACTTGTTACGTCAAAGACGTGGAAGATATGGGTTTGAAGTTGGAAACTTCAAACATCTCACACAGGGCTGGCGCCAAGCTATTTTGTATGTGTAGTACGCTGAATACTGAACACTTCAGACATCAGGGAGGACAAAAAGAGTTATTTACTGACCAAAAAATACAGAACACCGCTATTAGTAGGCTTCGACAGCCAATTGAAGGGTTCTTTAACTGGTTAATTGAAAAAACAGGTATTCAAGATGCCTCTAAAACCAGAGCAACAAAAGGCATTTTAAGCCATGTCTATGGAAAAATCGCTGCTTCTGCTGTTTTCTTGGCTATCTTTTAACTTTTAATTCGCATGTAATATGTTATTCCACGGAATTTGTCAAAGAACCATTTTTATTTTCTTCCCTTTAGTTTAGTTTTGCCCCAATGTTTTCAAATTTCACTTTTATAGAATTACTGACCGAATGCGCCCTCTGGACATTTATTATTGCCACGGCAGTTCAAATTTTCTATTTCCTCTTTTTCTACGCCCGTTTAGCCTTTTACAAAAAAAGCAACACCCCACCGCCGGCTAAAACGGCGATTAATTTAAAAAATAACCAGCCGCCCGTCACCATTCTCATCTGTGCGCACAATGAAGCCGAAAATTTGCGCGCCAATCTTGACCGTATTCTAAATCAAACCTACCGTTCCTACCAAGTTTTGGTCATCAACCACAATAGTACCGATGAAAGTGAAATAATTTTAAGACATTTGCAACAGACTTACAGTCACTTAGACTTTAAGAATTTTACAAATACGAAAAAAACGCAGGTGGGAAAGAAGTTTGCCCTTGCGTATGGAATAGAGAAGGCACGACACGAAGTTCTTTTACTTACTGATGCAGATTGTGTTCCCGAAAGCACGGATTGGTTGCAAAAAATGCAGCAAACCGTTCGGGACGAAGTAGAAATTGGGTTAGGTTTTGGTCCACACCAAAAGCACCCCGGTTTTTTGAATAAACTAATTCGTTTTGAGACGAACCTGACCGCGACGCAGTATTTTTCGTTTGCGCTGGCAGGCATGCCTTATATGGGTGTGGGTCGAAATATGATTTACAAGAAAGAGCTTTATGAAAATGCGAGTGACTTTAAAAAGCACGACGACCTCGCATCTGGTGATGATGATTTATTCATCAATGAAGTCGCCAATGCCAACAATACTCGAATAATTCTCGACCCCGATACCTTTGTTTATTCTCCTCCCAAATTAACGTGGTCCGCTTGGTTTCGACAAAAATCTCGACACCTTACCGCTGGTCGACGTTACCGATTTCATCATCAAATTCTTTTAGGGTTGGCTTCTTCCAGCCACATTCTGCATTATGTAGCAGGGATTTTTATTGCTTGTCAAGGCTATTTTGTAATAGCAATTGCCTTGTACTTGATACGAACAATCTTAATGCTGCTGATATTTGGGGAAATTTTCAGAAAATTAGACGATGCAATACTTTTAAAATGGCTTCCCTTTATTGACGCAGCATTTGTTTTATATTATTTGGTCTTATCACCCGCAATTTTTTTCGGGAATAAGCAGAAATGGTGATTTGATTAGCTCGATTGATGTGATTATTTCGATTAACTCGATTGTTTAGACAGTGCGAATTAATCGAATTAATTGAATCAATCAAGATAATCGAGTCAATCACACGAATCACAATTTAGTGGAAACAGCAATTCTTACACCAAACTTGACTGCCAGTGCACAACAAGATTATGCGCTTGTGCAAGCGGCTATTGGAGGCAATCAACAAGCGTATGCCTCGTTGATGAGTCGCCACCAGAAGTCGGTTTATTATCAGGTACTTAAGTTGGTAAAAAACCGTAGTGAGGCCGATGATTTGACTATTGAAGCGTTTGAGAAAGCGTTTCAACATTTGTCAAGTTACGCCCCAATGTCTGCGTTTGGGACGTGGCTGTCAAGGATTGCGACCAACAATTGCATTGACCATTCTCGTAAGAAAAAGATTCCTTTCCTATCTTTGGATGCTTCTATTGATGAATCCAAAGCCAATAATTTTTCTGCAACTCTAACGGACAGTAATCGCAATCCAGAGGAAGAAATTATCTACTCTCAACGCATTCAATTGGTGCGCGATTTGATGGAAAAATTGAACGGTAATTATCGCCAAACGTTACGCCTGCGATTTTATGAAGATTTAAGTTATGAAGAGATTGCCCAACGATTGAATATTCCGATTGGCACTGTAAAAATTAATCTTTTTCGAGGTAAAAAAATGATGTATGAACTGATTCAAGAACCTGATGCAGCAGTACATTTTGATTCTGTAAAACAGTGGAAATAGTATTTTTTAATATTAAAATAAATAAATAAAACAGAATTTATACTCTCTTTCTTAGAAATTCCCCTTTCTAATTCCTACCTTTAACAACTCAAAGTTTTTACAAACCAAACGACCCAAATACGATGAAAGAGAACTTCCTCCACTATCTCTGGCGCATGAAGCGTTTTGACATCTCCGATCTGCGGACGACTCAAGGCGAAACGATTACCATTCAAAAATTCGGTACACACAACCACAATGCGGGACCAGATTTCCTCAATGCAAAAATTCAAATCGGCGATACCCTTTGGGCGGGCAATGTCGAAATGCACCTCGATGCTTCCGAGTGGATGGCGCACAAACATCAGGACGATGCTGCATATAATAACGTGATTTTACACGTCGTAATGGATGAAGACCGACCAATTCTCCGAGCAAGCGGTGAGCGCATTCCTTGTTTGGAAATCAAAAAACGAGTGCCGCTAAAATTGGTCAATATTTATCAAAAATTGCTGCAGAACGAACATTGGATTCCCTGCCAACATCATTTTTTCAACGTTAAGGAGTTGACTAAAAATCTGTGGCTTGACCGGTTATTGGTGGAACGATTGGAGCAGAAAACGGAAATTATTGAGCAAACCCTAGATGAAAATAATGGCAATTGGGAAGAAACTTTCTATCAATTCTTAGCTAAAAATTTTGGCGTCAAAGTCAATGCTGAACCATTTGCCGCTGTCGCTAATTCTTTGCCATTGTTAACTTTGGCAAAGCATAAAAACAACGCTTTTCAACTGGAAGCACTTCTTTTTGGGCAATCAGGCTTGTTAGAAAAAGAATTTACCGACGACTATCCCAATCGTTTGAAAAAGGAATATAGTTTTTTACAAAAAAAGCATTCCTTGATTCCGATTGAAGGCGTGAATTGGCGATTTTTGAGAATGCGTCCTGCTAATTTTCCAACGATTAGAATTGCGCAATTTGCGATGTTGATTCATCAGTCTGTGCATTTATTTTCAAAAATATTGGACGTGGAAACGGTGAAGCAAATCGAGCAATTGTTTAAGGTAGAATTATCAGATTATTGGTTGACGCATTACGTTTTTGATAAAGAATCTAAGTCAAGAAGTAAGCGTTTGGGTAAAAATGCGATTCAATTATTAATTATCAATACCATTGTTCCGTTTCTGTTTTTATATGGAAAACGGAAGGCAGACTCGATGTTTAAAGACCGGGCTTTGACTTTATTGGAAGAGATTTTACCAGAGAAAAATAGTACGATTGAGCAGTGGAAAGTATTAGGCATGCAGCCTGAATCGGCCTATCAGACGCAAGCGTTATTGCAGTTAAAAAATGAATATTGCTCGGCGCAGCGGTGTTTAGAGTGTGGAATTGGAGGGGCGATTTTGAAGTAATTTTTAGCTTTAAAATTGATTTTTTTACCACATATTTCAGATAGTTCTATTGGAATGAATTCCAAATTTTCTTAACACATACGAGCTCACAGTAGCATTTTCACATAGCTTTTCACAGCTTAAAACCAGCTATTTGAGTGAAAAAAAACTTTTAAGTAAAAAAAACTCCGCCATTTAAACAAGGCAAATTCCCCTCATTTTTCACTTGAAATCAGTCAAAGTATCAACAATTATCCTTCTTTCAAGTAAAAACTGAGAAAAATTAT
>JBLHWU010000359.1:0-4130 GCA_047629355.1 Saprospiraceae bacterium
GTAAACATCTACCTGTTTCTCTAGGGTCTTCAACGCTAGAAAATATTGAGGATATTTGATCTTGCATAAAATTGTAATTTTATCTGCAAGATGCTATTTTTTCCTAACACTACTTTGATGCGTTTGCCCTAGTGCGAATATCTGATTGTCCAAAATCAAAATAAACTTCTTTGGAAAGGATGAAGTCGTTTTTTTGTGCGATTTCTGAGGATGCAGAAGATTGCGCAAAGAGGGTATTGAGTAGCAGCGTGGAGAAAATGAAAAGCAATAATTTTTTCATAGATGGATTTTTTTTACTGCTGTTATAACGGTTTTTTTATTCAAAAAGTAACGGGACGTAATTTTCTAAATTGCGGAAAATTGGAATTTTTAAGATTGTGTCCCGTTATTCACAGGAGTTTTCCACAAGTGTTGGTAACTGGTGTGGAAAACGTCAAATTCAACATTTATCATTCAACATTCATCATTTTTTCCTACTTTTGACAAAAAATAAATGTCAAAAATCTCCACCCATCACCGCACCTGTAACCTCTGCGAAGCCATGTGCGGACTCGAAATTCAACATCAAAACGGCGAAATCTTATCCATAAAAGGCGACAAAAATGACCCGCTCAGTCGTGGACATATCTGCCCAAAAGCCGTTGCATTGCAAGACATTTACAAGGACCCCAATCGCTTGAAAACGCCGATAAAAAGAACGGAAAATGGTTGGGAATCAATTAGTTGGGAACAAGCGTATGAAGAGGTGTATCTCAATTTGAAAAGTATTCAGGGTGCGCATGGAAATAATGCGGTTGGCGTTTATCAAGGCAACCCGAATGTACACAATATGGGTAGCATGATGTTCGGACCGACTTTCGTACGCGCGCTGAATACGAAGAACCGATTTAGTGCGACTTCTGCTGACCAATTGCCGCATCAGGTCGCGTCCTTATTAATGTTGGGCCACGTTTTATTGACGCCCATTCCAGATATTGACCGCACAGATTTTATGTTGATAATTGGTGCAAATCCGCTGGTATCAAATGGTAGTATGATGACTTGTCCTGATTTTGCAAAACGATTGAAAGCCATTCAAAAACGAGGTGGAAAATTCATCGTCATCGATCCACGGCGGACGGAGACGGCAGAGAAAGCAGATGAACATATTTTTATAAAACCTGGGCGAGATGCCTTGTTATTATTAGGACTGATTCACACGATTTTTGCAGAAAAATTGGTTGATTTAAGGCATCTAAAAGACGTAATTGACGGACTTGAAATTATTGAAAATGCAGTGAAAAATTATTCCCCAGAAAAGGTCGAAAAACCCTTGGGAATTGCTAATGAAAAAATTAGAGAATTGGCTCGCGAAATGGCTACAGCGAATTCGGCAGTTTGCTACGCACGAATGGGCGCTTCAACGCAAATTTTTGGTGGCATTTGTCAGTGGCTAAGCAACGTTTTGAATATTTTAACTGGCAACTTTGACCGGGAAGGTGGCGCGATGTTTACGTTGCCTGCGTTCGATCATGTGGGCATGACGACGATGCAGGGCAAGGGCGGTTCGTTTGGTCGGCGACGGTCACGAGTGCGCAATTTGCCAGAGTATAGTGGGGAGTTTCCCGTGGCGACGATGGCAGAAGAGATTTTGACAGAAGGCGAAGGGCAAATCAAAGCGATGGTCACGATTGCAGGAAATCCGCTGCTCTCTGTGCCGAATGGTCAACAGTTAGAAAAGGCGTTTTCGGGACTGGAATACATGGTAGCCGTTGACATTTATTTAAATGAAACGACGCGACACGCCAATATTATTTTGCCACCAACAACGGGTGTAGAGACTTCGCATTATGATTTGATTTTTAATGTGTTAGCCATTAGGAATACAGCAAAGTATTCGCCTGCTCTTTTTGAAAAAGAAGAAAATCAACGTTACGATTGGCAAATTTTCAAAGGATTGGCAACGAAATTTACAGGTAAAGCGGACGATGGTTCAACTCCAGAGATGCTGCTAGATTATGCATTGAAAAATGGTCCGTACAAAAAGCAGGATATTGATTTAAAAGCTTTAAAAGAGAATCCAAGCGGTATTGATTTGGGCGCATTGAAGCCTATTTTAAAACATCGTTTGAATACAAAAGATAAGCGCATTCAACTCGCGCCAGCAATTTATGTTAATGATTTGGAACGTTTAGAAAAGACGTTTTTTGATGAAAAAGAAAATGCTGAAAATGAATTTCCTTTTGATTTAATCGGTCGGCGGCAGTTGCGGGGTAATAACTCTTGGATGCACAATGCTGCTCGTTTGATGCGGGGTCGAAATCGGTGTACTTTATTATTAAATCCAAAAGATGCGATTAGTTTATCATTTAAAAACGGGCAAATAGTGAGCGTTGAATCAAGGGTAGGACGAATACAGATTGAAGCGGAGCTTAGTGATGAAATAATGCCGGGTGTCGTAAGTATTCCGCACGGATTCGGGCATGGGAAAAAAGGAATTCAGATGGATGTAGCCGCAGCTAATGCAGGTGTGAATATCAATGATTTAACGGATGAATTATTGATAGATGAGGTAACGGGAAATGTGGCGTTTAGTGGAGTAGGGGTTTTAATTAAAAGGGTAGAATGAAGAACTAAGAATTGGCTGGTTGTGATTTTTAATTCCCCTTTTCATTTTAATTTCCCTCAAACAAAGTTACATTTGCCATCATTAATTTGAAAAGTCCGACCTCTGAGAGTAAAACGGTCTGACTTCTGACTTCTGAATGCTAATTTATGAAAGCCATTATCCCTGTAGCTGGCGTAGGCACCAATCTTCGACCGCTGACTTATACGCAGCCGAAGCCGTTGATTCCAGTAGCGGGCAAACCAATTATTTCGTTCATTATTGACCAATTGCAAGCGATTGGGGTAGAGGAGTTTGTGTTTGTAATTGGTTATTTGGGGGAGAAGATTAAGCATTATGTTGAAACAGCGTATCCAGACATTCGCAAAGAATTTGTCATTCAAAAGGAACGAAAGGGCTCAGGTCACGCGATTTGGACGGCCCGCGAAACGATTAAGGATTGTGAAGAATTGCTGATATTTTTTGGCGATACGATTGTTGATATGGACTTTCAGGCAATGGCAAATGCACCGTATTCTTGCTTGGCAGTACATGAGGTAGAAGACCCGCGAAAATTTGGAGTCGTGGTGATGGATGATGAAGAAAATGTAGTGGGTGTAATCGAAAAGCCGCGCATTCCGAAGTCAAATTTAGGGATGGTTGGGTTTTATAAAATCAAGGAAGTTCATGCCTTACTTGATGGCTTGGCGTATAACATTGAGCAAGATTTGCATACGGATGGTGAATTTCCGCTGACTGATGGTTTTATGCGGATGTTGGAAAAAGGCGTGGATTTTATGACTTTGCCCGTTAAAAATTGGTTTGATTGTGGACGACACGAGATTTTGTTAGAGACCAATAAAGTTTTGCTGGATAAGGACGGGTATGCATCAGATAACCTACCAAATTACGACAATTCTATTATTATTCACCCCGTTAGTATAGGCAAAAATTGTAAAATCGTCGATTCGATTATTGGGCCACACGTTTCGATTGGGGCAAATGCGAATATCAAATCGACGATTATCAAAGACTCAATTATTGGCGATTATGTAGCTTTGAAAGAAGTGGTTTTGAACCAGTCAGTCATTGGAAATGACACCTCAATCACTGGGGCAGGGCAGCGACTCAATATCGGTGATAATACGGAGATTGACTTCTCTTAAATCATTTTTCTGTATTCTTTTTGACAAAAAATGACCTTCCTATACACTTTTTACAAAACTTTATTAATTTTTAATTTAATTCAATACGAAAGGTTAGTAGTTGATTCATTGATTAATATGTAATTATATTTTAGTAATATTAGATAATATTTAAAAATATTATCTAATATTATTTAAAAATACCAACTAGTTGGTATTTTTAAATAATAAAGATGCGCTTACCTTTGTGGTAAATTTTGTTAGTACCTACTATATAAGTACGTGACACTATTTATTGGGGTAATTTGAAAACATCTTTATTCCGCTATTTTCCTCTTAAAAATAGTTCCGTGATGTAGACCATGCAACGATTTTTAAAAGAAAACTATCGAAAAAATCTT
>JBLHWU010000360.1:0-4105 GCA_047629355.1 Saprospiraceae bacterium
AATTTTCAAAGCAAAAACGAAGAACAAAGTCTCCCTACCAAGAACCTACATTTATTTATTTCGCATTCCTTAGTAACGGTCAAATAATAAGTCCGCCAAGTAACAACGTTTATTTTGTTCTTAGTTTTTACTTTTTAAATAGGAATTATCTCTACATAATGACTGTTTCAAAAGTGGAAAATAAGGACAAAAGAAATACTTGGTAGTTGGCGGAGTTATTTTTTTGACCGTTACTTAAGTACGCTGTAAAGTAAGTTTGTTTAAAGTTTAAGAAGCGAGAGAATCGTAAGATTTTCGAGTTTTATAAAAGACAATGCGCCCTGCCTGCGGCAGCCCAGCTGGGGTTATTGAGGGAGGAAAGTGGTTTTTAAAAACCACTTTCCTCCCTCAAACTCCCTTTGTTAAAACAATAACTTATTTAATATACATTAAATAAGCTGTCAAAAAAAATTGGACAATCAACGGGCATTTTTATGATTCTGTATCAGAAACAAACACTTTTGTACTTATTTCAAGATGTTTCGATTTTTTTCTAAAAAAATTGAGAAAAATACTTGCACGAGAAAAAAAATCGACCTATTTTGCATCATAATTAGGAAAGACAATTCATCTAAAAATATAATCTTGATAATTTAAATCAAGATACAAGATTTGGTTTTTTGGGGTTAAATAAAGTCGACTTCTCTTCGGAAAAGCCGGCTTCTTTATTTTAATCCCTGGCCCGTCAATAATAATCTAAAAACTTAGTAACGGTAAAACGTATTCTACTTTTTCTCACAAAAATAAAATATTACTATGCGTTGGCAAGGACGACAAGGCAGTGACAATGTGGACGACCGCAGGGCTGGTGGCACCGCTAAAAAAGTAGGTGGTGGTATTATCGGCATCGGTACGATTCTTTTGGTCATTTTCGCTTTAATTATGGGGGAAAACCCTTTACAGTATGTGAATTTAGCTGGTGCTGGCGGCGGTGGTACACAAACCACTCAAACTGCGGAATTATCCGAACAAGAGGTAGCACTTGGGAAATTTGTTTCCGTCGTTTTGAAAGAAACGGAAGATGTTTGGAATGAATTATTTCCGAAGCAATTAAATCGGCGATATGTCGAGCCAGGATTGGTACTTTTTACAGGACAAGATAAATCTGCCTGCGGTTTTGCAAGTGCCGCAACTGGTCCCTTCTATTGTCCTGCTGACCAAAAAGTCTACATTGATCTGGAATTTTACAATACGCTACAGAAACGCTTTGGTGCAAGTGGTGATTTTGCGATGGCTTATGTTGTTGGACACGAAGTAGGGCATCATGTGCAAAATTTGTTGGGAATTACTTCTGAAGTTAGCCGGCAAAAAGGTCGAGTTCCAGAAGCGCAATACAATAATTTATCCGTTCGATTGGAGTTGCAAGCAGATTTTTTAGCAGGTGTTTGGGCACATCACATGCAAAAGAATAACAACATCTTGGAGGAAGGTGATTTTGAAGAAGCGATGAATGCTGCACACGCAATTGGTGATGATAACATTCAAAAACGGTCTCGTGGATATGTTGTTCCTGAATCATTTACGCATGGAAGTTCCGAGCAACGGATGCGGTGGTTTCGAAAAGGATTTACGACTGGTGACTTGAGTCAGGGAGATACTTTTAAAGCGACGGATTTGTAAGTTAGGTACGAGTAATTTCTAAAAAAGGCGACGATAATGTAAAGTTATCGCCGCCTTTTTTTACGTTAATAAACAGAATATTGAGGTCTTCGTCCACCAAAAAGAGCAATTAATCCATCATATAGGACAAAATCCATTTAAAAAATTTCTCTTCGCAACTGTTGAGTTTCTCAACTGTCTTTGATTTTATAAATTTAGAGAAAACTGATTTCAACAAAAGCCAACGAAACGACAATCACCGACTATGATACAATTGCGGAACATTAGAAAATCTTACGCGACTAAATTTACTCAACTGGAAGTCCTCAAAGGCATTGATTTAACCATCAATGCAGGCGAATTTGTGTCCATTATGGGCTCTTCTGGTTCTGGAAAATCGACCTTGCTGAATATTTTAGGCATTTTGGATGAATACGACAGCGGTGAATACGTTTTAGACAATACCTTAATTAAAGATTTGTCGCAAACACAAGCGGCGCATTACCGCAATCAATTTATTGGCTTTGTTTTTCAGTCCTTTAACCTGCTTCCTTTTAAATCTGCTGCTGAAAACGTCGCACTTCCGCTTTATTATCAAAAAGTAGAGCGCAATAAACGACTCGAAATTGCAACGGAATATCTGGATAAAGTCGGTTTAAAAGATTGGGCGCACCACTACCCCAATCAAATGTCTGGCGGTCAACAACAACGAGTTGCTATTGCCCGAGCTTTGGTGACACAACCCAAAATGATACTTGCAGATGAACCAACGGGCGCGCTTGATACCCAAACCTCTTACGAGGTTATGGAAATTTTTAAAGCGGTCAATAAGCAAGGGATTACGGTCGTCATTGTCACCCACGAAGATGATATTGCCGCAAAAACCCATCGAACTATTCGTTTAACCGATGGCTTGATTTTATAGTCAGCATTCTTAATTTTTCACTCTTAGTAACGATAAAATAAATGTTTGACTACGATAAATGGCAGGAAATTTTTCAATCACTGAAACGACATAAAGTTCGGACGATGCTCACCGCTTTGGCGGTTTGGTGGGGCATTTTTATGTTGGTCATTCTATTGGGGGCTGGGAATGGTTTGCAAAATAGTTTTAATAAAAACTTTGCGGATGATGCGTTGAATAGTATTTGGATTTTTACTTATCGAACAACCTTACCCTACAAAGGACTGAAACCAGGTAGATGGATTCGTTTTCACAATGATGATTATGAAATGCTAAAAAATGAGGTGGAAGGGGTCGAACACATTACTGGTCGATACTATGTGAGCAATCGAAATCTGACAGAATATAAAGGGAAAGCGCTGCAAATCAACATTCGGTCGGTACATGCGGGTCATCAGTTTTTGGAAAATACAATTATGACCAAAGGTCGCCACATCAATGACCGCGATGTTGCTGAAAATCGGAAGGTTTGTATTGTTGGAGAAATTGCGCGAGAAGAATTGATGGGAAAAAGCGATAAATCGGTTATTGGAGAATATTTAACCATCAAAGGCACAAAATTTAAAATCGTTGGAGAGTTTACAGATGAAGGAAGTGACCGGGAAAAACGACATATTTATCTACCAATTACGACGGCGCAGGGCATTTTTGGCAAGGATGATATGATTAATCAATTGATGCTGACGGTGGGTGATGCGACGAAGGAAGAAACTTTAGCAATGGTCGAAACCATTCGAGCGAAAATTGCGACGAAGCACAAATTTGATATCAAAGACGACCAAGCCATCTACGTCCGCGCGCGCATCGAAGAATACGAGCAGTTTCAAACGATTTTTAAAGCAATGCAGGTCTTTATTTGGTTTGTTGGCGTCGGTAGTATTCTAGCCGGTGTCGTTGCGGTGAGCAATATTATGTTGATTACTGTGAAAGATAGAACGAAAGAAATTGGCATTCGCAAAGCATTGGGTGCGACACCCCGTAGCATCGTTACGATGGTGATGCAAGAAGCTATATTTTTGACGTCGATTGCTGGATACATTGGGCTTTTGAGCGGTTTTAGCATCATTTATGGGCTAAACTATTTTATGGAAAGCAATGATATTCAAGGAGAATATTTTTACAATCCTGAGGTCGATTTTATCAGTGTTTTAGCCGCACTAATTTTCTTGGTGGTTTGCGGAACTTTAGCGGGCTTGATTCCAGCGATGCAGGCAGCAAAAGTGAATCCGATAGTGGCGATGAAGAGTTAACAGAAGTCAGAAGTCAGGCCGCTTTGCTGTCAGGTGTCAGAAAGAATACGTTTGTTTTTCTGACCTCTAACAGCAAAGCGGTCTGACTTCTGACCTCTCAAATTAAATAAATGTTTGATTACGACAAATGGCAGGAGATTTTCGGAACGATTCGCAAAAATAAATTGCGAACGTTTCTGACAGCATTGGGAGTATTTTGGGGCATTTTTATGCTGATTGTACTAATGGGTGCAGGGACAGGGCTACAAAATGG
>JBLHWU010000361.1:0-4094 GCA_047629355.1 Saprospiraceae bacterium
TAATGCGCCATAAATTTTTACCGACAGGGCGAGTTCAGTATTTTCCATTGTGCGACTATCAGGGTGATGGAAAATTTACATCAACGATGACCGGCGAGGAATTTGAGGTGACGGAGTATAAAAAAATCGTGGATGCCACCTATTTGAAAACGTCCGTGCCTTCGACGCATACGCCTAATTTTAGCGTAGCGGAAGGGGTACAGTTTATGCCCATTAATGATTTGATAAAAATCAAGAAACCTGTTGCGGGATTCGTCGTTATTGGTGGTGGAAAAACGGGGATTGACGCTATTTTGTGGCTTTTGCAAAATCGGGTAAATCCCGATAATATCACCTGGATTATTTCCAGAGATGCGTGGTTGATTGACCGAGAAAATGCACAGCCTGCGGAAGAGTTTTTCAACAAAACAATTGGCGCGCAAGCCAACCAATTAGAAGCGGTTGCGAAGTCAAAATCTATTCCAGATTTGTTTGAAAGATTGGAAACAGCGGGTGTTTTATTGCGTTTAGATAAGAATTTTGAACCGAAAATGTTTCACGGGGCGACGGTGAGTAAAATGGAGTTGGCAGCGTTGCAGCGAGTGAAAAACGTCGTTCGTCTGGGAAGAGTGCAAAGCATTGACAAAGAGCAGATTGTCTTTAAAAATGGCAGCATTTCGACGAGCGTAAATCATGTGCATGTGGATTGTTCAGCCACGCCAATTCGATACGATATTGAGTCCATTCCAGTCTTTAATGGTAAGGTGATTACGCCGCAAACGGTGCGGTCATATCAGCCTGTTTTTAGTGCCGCTTTTATCGCACATATTGAAGCAAATTATGAAAAAGAAAGTGAGAAGAATCAAATTTGCGGCGTTGTTCCCTTGCCGAATCACGATACGGATTGGATAAAAATGCAGTTTGGTTTGATGATGAATCAATTCAATTGGGGCGGGTACAAAGAGATTGGCGAATGGTTGTTAAATAGCCGATTGGATGGTTTTGCGGCATTGGTGAAAGGTGTGGCAAAAGAGGATAAAATCAAGCAAGGAATTTTGAAGAAAATGCGTGGATATGCTCCTCCGGCGATGATGAAATTGCACCAATACATCAAACAAATTGACGAAACGGATAAGCAAGAATTTGACTCTCCGCAATTTCAAATTAATCGAAAAGTCTATTTTGTTGACCAAATAAAGGAAACGCCGAAAGCAGATTTAGCGATTGGTGAGGGCGAAATTTTATTAAAAATCGACCAATTTGCCTTCTCTGCGAATAACATTACTTACGCAGTCGTCGGCGACCAAATTGGCTATTGGAAATTTTTCCCACCCGTGGGCGAGAATTCAGAAGGGTGGGGCGTTTTACCCGTTTGGGGCTTCGCGGATGTCGTCGAATCAAACGTGGATGAAGTTCCCGTTGGCGACCGATTGTTTGGCTATTTTTCGCCAGCTAAACATTTAAAAATGAAGCCAGTTGGCATTTCTGACAAGCGATTTATTGATGGGTCGGAACATCGAAAAGAGTTGCCAGCAGGCTATAATATGTACCGCCGCGTGCATGCTGAACCGAATTACAACAAGGCGTTTGACCGTGAACGTTCCCTGCTTTTTCCATTGCATTTGACTTCATTTTGTATCTGGGATGCCTTACAAGACAACGATTGGTATGGGGCAAAGCAGGTTTTGGTATTGAGTGCTTCCAGCAAAACGAGCATTGGCTTGGGTTATGCTTTGCATGGAGATGAAAATGCGCCAAATGTCATCGGAGTCACCTCTGCTCGTAATTTGGAAATGGTAAAAAATCTGGGCATTTACGACGAAAGTATAGCTTATGAAATGGTGAACCAAATTGACCCAACGATTCCAACAGTTATCGTTGATATGTCTGGAAATCAGACGTTGTTGGTTGCCTTACACACGCTGTTGGGGGACAATATGAAAAAGACCGTCAACGTTGGTTTGACGCACTGGACAGATGCCCGACCGAAGAAAGGCATCATTACTGAACGCAGCGAATTTTTCTTTGCGCCTGGTCATATTCAAAAACGAATGAAGGATTGGGGACCAGCGGGCTTTGACCAACGAACGGCGAAATTTATGATGGAAACGGCGGCGAAGTCAAGGGAGTGGTTGAATTTTAAAGAAGTGGATGGTTTGCAAGGATTGGTGAAGGTCTATCCGGCGGTGGTGACGGGGCAGATGTCGCCGAGTGAGGGGGTGATTGTGAAGATGTAGAATGTTAAAATACGGTTGGAGAAGTTAATTTGAAAACGGATGAGAAATAGTTTTTGGTAACTTTTTTAGTTAGAAGCAATCATATTTTTATAAGCTCAAAGTTATTCTTACATTTGCTGTGCGACCTTTCGTAAAAACCTCGCTTTTATGTCAAAAATCACCAAAGGCGATTATAAAAAGCTACTCGCCCAAAACAAAACAGAAGAACTCATCGAAACTATGCTGACCCAGCTTGGTCAGTATCTGTTGCACGACAAAAAGGAAGCGATTCAACGGATTTATGATGCAATAATCCTTTTATCAGGCAAATGGCGAGGTGTCAAACAAGAAAAATTGCTGAATATTATTGATGATAGAGCAGCTACCTTAGGGCAAGACCAAATCTCTCACTCCATTCTTTCACAAGTCAATGCGCTACCGAATTACTATTTTGCTTATTTGAATGGAGAAAAAAATGCTCCTGCACCCAAGACAGATTTGCGCCAACAAGTAGGCGAGTTTCACAAAGATAGCCGATTTGAATACGATGCTTTTCTAAGTTTTTCGAGCAAGGATTTGGAGGAAGCTCGACAGGTTTGTGCAGAGTTGCGGGGCTATGGACTGCACGTTTTTTTGTCGGATGAAGTGCTAAAAGCCAATACAGGGCAATCTTTTAATCAGAAAATTGAACAGGCATTATCTAATAGTCAACACTTTATTTTGTTGAGTTCCGTCAATTCGATGGCTTCGGAATGGGTACAGATTGAATACGAAACCTTCTTCAATGAATGCTACATCAAAAACAAAAAGCAGCGTCGATTTATTATTTTGAAAGGCGAGGAATTTAGTTTGCAGCATATTCCAAAAATATATCGACGACTACAATTTGCGGGTACGCCCAAGGAGATTTTAGCGACTTTTGTCAAAGACCAAAACTTTATTGACAAACAAAAAAATCAGCAAAAACAGGAAAAATTCGCCCAAGATGCTGCCCGCCAAAAGCAAGCAGCAGAAAAAGCCCGACTGGAACTAATCGAAAGAGAAAAACAGGCGGCTGCTCAACAGAAAGCGGAACAAGCGAGGCTGGAACAATTGGCACTTCGAGAGTTTAAAGCGAAGAAAAAGCAAGAGGAAAAACGGGAAAAAGACGAAGCGAAAGCAGCATGGTGGCGCGAGAATAAAAATAAAGTGGTCGGTGGAATACTGGGGTTGATGTTGTTGGTTTTGGGCATTGTTTTGATTTCAAATTATAGTGGAAGTGGAGATAGTCGTACGGCAGCGGGTGAAACACCTTACGTAAAAGAAAATCAAGATAGCCTTGTCGCCGCTCAAAGCTATCAAAAGCTACTAACCCAAGCACAGAATTTATTTGATAAAAAAGACTTTGAAAAGGCACAAGAACATTTTCAAAACGCCATAGCCGTGGTAGATACTTTCAATATTGATACGCAAATAGTAGATAAAGGCATCGAAGACTGTAGAGCTGCCCTCAAAAAAATGGCAGATGACCTGAGTAACAAAGAGAAAGAAGAAAACTATAAAAAATGGAAAGACAAAGGCGATAGGGCTTACAAAAATAAAACCTACGTCTCTGCTAAAGAATTCTATAATATGGCGAAAGACTATGTTAATAATGAAGAAACACAACAAAAAATAAGAGATTGCGACAATAAAATAGCTGCCGCAGGAACAGCCGCAAAAACCGAAAACGACTACAACAACTATCTAAAAAAAGCCAATAAACACTACAATAATGGCGAATACAAAAGCGCAAAATCTGATTACGAAAAAGCCAAAACGTACAAAAATACTACTGAAGTAACTGACCTTACGCAGGTCAAAAATTAGAAAATTACCAAAATATTATTAAGAGAATTTCATAACATATAAATTGCGGCT
>JBLHWU010000362.1:0-4046 GCA_047629355.1 Saprospiraceae bacterium
TTATGGAATTAGAAGAACTAGGAAAACTGATAAAACAGAGAAGAACGACATTGGGTCTAACTATTCGAGACTTAGCAGAGCTTACTACGATGTCGAAGACGACAATTTCAAAAATTGAACGAGGAGTGACCAATCCAACTTTCGAAATATTGCACGATATTTTTGAATATCTCAATTTGGAAATGAAAGTGGAAATAAAAAAACGTCAATAATAAGCTATGAAGATTGAAAATAAATTGCAGGTCATTTACAAAGGAAATGATACCGCAGGCGAGCTTTGGGTAAATGAGGAAGGCTTTCATTTTGAATATAACGATGCCTTTATTGCGAATGATACCACTCGACCAATTTCAGTAAACATGCCCAAGACTCAGAAAACATATCACTCCAACGAATTATTTCACTACTTCAAATCCATTCTTAGCGAAGGGGAGAATAGAGAGCAGCTATGTAAAATATTAAGCATAGATCCTAGCGACGATTGGAGCTTATTAGCACTTACCTGTCAATACGATACGATTGGAGCAATTACCGTAAAAAACATAGAGCATGGCACAGTGTAACGGATGTCTGAAGAAGAATACCAAAGGGTTTTGTTCGTCTTGCGAAGCTCTATTGTTTGACCGTTCTAAAGTCAAACCACAGCTTGCCTTTAATTGGGAAGCTATTTCAAAAAGAATCGATGGTCTTCCGATGGGATTTAGTGTCTCTGGCGTTCAACGAAAAGGGTTTATTGGCAAACCTAGAGGAACCGAGTTAGTTCCCAAAATGGGACTAAATGAAACGTCTCAGTACCTTATTAAACCCATATTATCAAGGTTTAACTTCCCCGACCAATCCCCCGCCAATGAACACGTAACCATGCAAATTGCCAAACAAATTTTTGGCATTAAAATAGCTGAATGTGCCTTTGTAAACTTTGCCAATGGAACTCCGGCATACCTTACTAGACGCTTTGATTACACTAAAAATGGCGAAAAGCTGAATCAGGAAGATTTTGTGTCGGTTTTGGAGGCAGAGCATAAATATAAATCAAAAACCTACCAGGATGTTGGAGAGTGGTTGAGTCCGTTAAATAGAGTGGATTTTCTACGGTTCCTGATCTTCAATTTCCTTACGGGTAATGGAGATGTTCATTTAAAAAATATTTCTTTGTTGGAAACTTCCGATGGTGATATGATGTTATCTCCGGCTTATGACTTAATGAATACCAAGGTTCATCTTACTGATAATTTGATGGCCCTAAATTTATTTGAAGAATTGGAACAAACTAGTTTGTCCTTAGGAACAAAATACAAATACAGCAGTGCTGATTTTCTCGAATTTGGCAAACGATTAAAAATAAGGGAACAAATTATCACAAAAATGATAGACACCTTTCAAACCAAAGAAAGTGAAGTTATCGCTATGGTTGACAAATCATTTTTGTCTGAAAAAGCCAAAAAATTATACAAAACCAACGTTGCTGAAAATTATATCTTGTTTCGTAAAGTGGTTGCACCATCCTAGCCAAAGTAAATACCAGCTTATTTCGTTTTGTTCTAATTTCAGGCTTTGGATCGAACAAACTGTTAACAGCAAAAAATCTACCTTTAATATTATTAAATGACGCTATACTAGAATCATGGCATTAGTTAACTGCTTAAAAAATACTCCGTGTTTTTTCGATTTGTTATTAAGCTAACTCGTCTCAAAGGCAAAAGACAATAGTACCAAGCAATCTTGTTGTTCAGAAACGGATTGCAATGCTCCCTTTCATTCCGCTTGCAGTGTCAATGTAATTCGTCGTTGCACCCGTTCGACTTAAAGCAAAAGGATGCCATAGCGCAAGAAACAATTTAATCGGTATAAAACAGATGACCGAGGACCTTCAATTCCACTAAAGAAAATAAAAACAGGTATTTATATCCAGTTATTTACCAATTGCACTGCACCGCTTCGGGGTAATTAAAAAAAATCGAGCTAAAATGGCACCAGCGCATTAGTGCAACTAACAAAAATTTGAAAAAGGAATGCGAATATGCTTATTCATTAGGTCGAGGGAGAGAAGATTGACGATCTATTTTCTGAAAAAGAAATAGTAAATTGTACATTTACTGATAAGCTGTTACAATAAAACGAAAACATATGAAACGTATTCTTATTCCCTTCATTTTTACAGGAATATTAATTTCTTGTACTTCTCCAGACCCTACAAAAACCACAATACAGAAATCCTCAACAATTGAAAATACAACGATGCAAACATCGATTAAGGTCAATAAACTGTTA
Source organism: Saprospiraceae bacterium (assembly GCA_047629355.1). Classification (GTDB taxonomy): domain Bacteria; phylum Bacteroidota; class Bacteroidia; order Chitinophagales; family Saprospiraceae; genus CAYUNA01. The sequence continues at coordinate 2,272 of JBLHWU010000362.1, forward strand.
AAACCGATTGATACAGATGAAGCCTTAGTTGCAACAGCATTAATGGCTGCGCCTGAAAAAAGCAGAGCGGGATGTAAAGTAATTGGATATAATATGGCAGGTGAGTTTGTGACCCTAAAAGAAGGTAACAATGAATTTATTGTTATTGCAGACAATCCAAACCAAGGTGGATTTAACGCAGCATGCTACCACAACAGCCTTGAACCTTTTATGGCGAGAGGAAGGGCTTTAAAAGCTGAAGGAAAGTCGGGACAAGAAATCTTTGATATTCGTGAAACAGAAATGAACTCAGGAGAACTTGAAATTACTGCTGGGTCCACATTACACATTTACTACGGGTCAGAAACGATGTATGACAGCACTACCTCTATTGTTGAGGGAGCAAACCTCCGCTATGTAATCTATATGCCGTGGTCCACTTCAGAATCTACAGGCTTGCCGGAAGTTCCTTCTGCCTCCAATCATCCTTGGATCATGAATCCCGGAACGCATAGGGCGCACATTATGATTTCACCGTTATCGGAAAGCTGAGAGTAGCGCATGCAACAAAGCTGTTCCGCAAATTTATACTCCTCAAAAAACTGAAGCAGATTGTGGCACCAAGAGACTAGTTGTAGCACTTTATACTAGACCACTAGCTTCAGCGTTTAGTTGAAAATCTAAAATTTCCATACAAATGAAAAATTACTTTTTTACCTACCGTCTGCTATCTTTCTTTTTTGTTCTTCTCTTCGTGAGCGTAAAAAGCTACGGACAAAACAGCACTACTAAATCAATAAAACTTTATACAAACTTTAGTTTTGTGACAAACAATGACATTTCCACCTTTGACTCAATTACGAAGAACAGAACAACTGAAAAAAGCAAAAAGTACCAGTTAGGATACTTCTCCCCTGCTTTTACCATTGAGCGAGAAAATGGCAATTTTCATGAATTTGAATTAGCACGGCTTTTAATAAATTTCAACCAAAATGAGACTATTATTTCAAATGACAGTCTGGGTAGAAAAGAGTTGGTTGCAGGTGAAAAGAACACACGGGTTTTCTTTGCATTGAGGTATGAATACAACATTGTACTGCGCAAAACAACTGAGAAAATAAAACTTACCCCTTATCTAGGTCTATCAATTAACCCCTTTTTTGAGAATTCAATAACAATGCCCTCCATTAGCAGTCAGTTTCCCGAAAGAAACACTGATTTTGGAGCGTTATTCGCTATAGTGCCTCGAATTAATTACACTCTAAAAGGAAATTGGTACTTGGATTTAAATGTTCCAATTCAGCTTTTTGAAACACATGTTGCCGTTAATACGAGAGAGAATCCAATACTTCCTATATCCCAAAGGAAAACTACTCTGGTAAGTTTCGAGGCTCTTCCTCGCAACGTCATGGTTCGATTTGGAGTTGGACTTCGGATTTAATCAAAAAGACAGCATTCCAGAAACTTATCGATGATCTCCAAGTTCTTCAAGAAAGCACTTCAATAATTTAGCGTGTAGGAATAGATACTACTCTCCCCCTTTAAAAATTGAATAATCCGTATTTTTAACTAAAAATTGGCAGTTCAGTTTTACAACAAAAAATTGCCCTAAACTTGATCAATCAAACAATAATTTATATACTATGGAATATAAAAAAATTGAATCCTCTCAACTAACAATGAGTCAGCTTATGCTGCCTTCCCATTCTAATTTTAGTGGTTTTATTCACGGTGGGTTTGTGCTTAGTCTTATGGATCAAGTCGCATTCGCATGTGCCTCTAAGCATTCAGGGCAT
>JBLHWU010000363.1:0-4036 GCA_047629355.1 Saprospiraceae bacterium
GAATCAATTCTAAACCAAGTTTTGTCTGATTTTCAAAGTGTTTTCTCATCGTATTTTTTGCGAATGTTAGCTCCTGAAAATGTACTAATTTTCAAAAACAATTGGTTATCAATGTTTTACGAAGCAAAATAATAAGAATGTATGAGAGAAACTACTTTTTTTGAAACTAATTTATCATCGTAATCAATTGATAATCAAGTGAATATGGATTTCCGGTCAGGCACTAGGTAATTAGTTAAAATTCTAACTGATTGAAAATTACTTGTCTAAAATAGAGTGGAAGGATTGTTTTTATTAGGAAATCGTGTTTTTTTAAGCGTTAAAGACTGTCGTGCAGTGCGCCAGATATTTCTAAAAATTCGTCAATGATTGACATTTAGAAGCCTGGATAAATAAACTTGACTAACAATAATGATTATCAAAATCGACAATCCCGTTGCCAATGCGGCGCCTTTCATATTCATGAAAGGAATCAGTAGACATCTTTATAGAATAAGTTCCTTTACTCTCATCGTTTATTTTGGTCTTTTTCTCCACTTCGGTCGAAATGACAAAAGATATTTTTTTTGAATTAAGAGGATGTCCAGTTGGCAAAGATAGGCTATAAAACAGGTAGCCTATGGTAGACAATCATATCAAAATACAGGTGAAAAACGAAAAAAAAAGGTATTTTGGTGTCTATGGATAAAACCGCTTGCGGATGGGTACGCTAAGAGCAAAAGAAATAACTACTAAGTTATTTGTAGCGTTAGTCAAGATATCGGACACGTAAGTAGGTGACCCAAAGTAATTGACACTTTTAGACCCGGCTATTTTCCGTTTAAAAAAAACATTAGACTTGTTACCCTCTAATAAATACTCGCCTGAAAATATCTTTTTCCGCTATTTTTTAAAGAAAATTAGCAAAAAATCTAAATTTAATGAAAGAATCTACATAATGTAACAAGTATATTCAATAAAGGTTTTGATAAAGGATTTTTTAAATTCCTTAAACAAAAAATATCGGCTGTCAAAAGTGACGATTGTTTAAGATCACCTACCTAGGACATTATTTGCCTTCTCCCTCAATTGCTACGTGTTATTTTTTAAAAATTGTTTCAAATGGTTTTCTTATTTTTTATCAAAAACACGCGTTGTGTAAAACAGCTATTTTTGGCGAATAGCTTCTGAAAATTGACAATTGTTTTAGTTCTTCACAAAAGAACTCATCGCTACCATTTCTCCATTAGAAATAAGCACTTGATAAATACCTGTTGGCAAATCTTGAACTTCAACTTCCAAGAGGAAAGAACGTCCTTGTTTTTCCATTTCCATCACCTCAACTACTTGCCCCAAAGTATTCACAATGCGCAAATTCAACTCGCCTTGTCAGTCATTTTCAAAAGCAATATGGACTATTTCAGCTACAGGATTCGGGTAAATGGAAATTAGGGATGGGTAAGCCAAAACCTCTCGCGTACTCGTCACACAAGCAGTACCCGCATCGAATGAACTTTCATTCGCACCAATGTCGATGCAGCCACCTTGAACTCTTGCATTTCCAGCAAGGTCAAATTCAGGAACGTCATCTGTGATAAAACCGGCATCAACGGCAGGACTATCTTCTGAAAGCTGGAAAGTACCTGTCTCAAAAAGTGGGTCGGTGCTGGATTTGTCCATATTATTTAGGGAAGCAGCTAATGCATCGTCACTAAGGAGGTTTCCACTGAGGCTTACTATTTCCCCAAGTACAAAAGAGCCACCAAGTGCAAGATTTGAAAAGCCATTGCTTTGTAGAATAGTGTTTTGCAAATTAATTTTTCCTCCTTCATAATTACCTATGTAAGGGGTTTCATTATTTGCCACGGTAGAATTCGTCATGGTAAATTCACTATTCTGGGCGCTTAAAACTGCTGTTTCAGCATCATTCGTATGATGCTCAATAGGTAATTCACTAGTTTTACGTCTCGGCTCGTTGGCGCAAGAGAATCCACATTGTAAGTAAGTGCGAAACCAGGAGCTTTTAGCGCTGAATTCCCCTTAAAATGGGTGTTGGAAACCTTAACAGAAGTCGTTGTGTTGCCTTCTTCCGTAACCAACATTTCACCGACATCACCATTGGCAGTATTGTTGAAAATCTCGCAATTATTAATTTCTAAATGATTATTGGCTCCAACAAGGTTCGCAAGCATAATCCCGACTGCTTGTCCTTCTGCTGTGTTGTTTTCCAACAAACAATTGTCTAAGATAATGGTATCATTGATAGGATTGCCTGCAAAATATTCAAAGAACAACGCACCACCATCGGCAAAATCAAGGAGTGGGGTCGTAACGGTTGCATTGTCCGTAAATGTACAGTCACTAAAGCGCAAATTATTATTGCCACTACCTTTTGTAAGGTAATAAAAAGCACCTCTTCGATTGGAGGAATTACCTGCAAAGTTACAGTTAGTTACAATTAGTTCAAGCTCTCCACCAGCACCGAAATCATCGAAAAGAAATGCCCCTGCAAGGGAGTCGCTGGAATTTCCGATGAACTCATAATTGCTGATACTTGCGGATGGCACTTCTGCCATAGCCATTGCCCCTCCAATGGACTCTACTGCTTCATTGTCGATGAACTGGCAACCATCAATGGTGATATCATTTGTGAATAAGAATGACATGGCACCCACGGCATGTTGGGCTTCGTTGTTTTGTAAAACACAGTTCAGTACTTTGCTGCCAGCGGTTCTTGGTTGAAAAAATACTACAGGGGAGGCGTTTTAGAGAATAATTGCCTTCGACGGTACAATTTCTGAGATAGGCCAATCCAAAGCTAAAAATTCCACCACCCAATTGACTGTGCGGAGTGGGACTATTGCCATCCGCATGACCACCCGAAATGGTGAAACCATCAAGGACCGAGAAGGTGGAGGTCCCATTAATATAGACCAAATTGAGAACATTGTCTGCCCTATTATTGTCAAAGTCATTGGCTAGGTCATTCCCATCGATATCACCAGAGAGAACGGTCACATTGGCAGCAGGGTCACGCTGGTCAAGTGCTGTTTCCGTACCATTGAAACCGCCATAAATAGAGGCATTCTGATAGAGATAGAAGGTTCGTTTGACTTCATCTGACCATGCGCTAGGATTTTCGGGCAAATAAGTACCAGCAGCTATCCAGGTTTCGTCATTTTCGTTGTAATTTTCTAAGGCATCGTGAAGGGTCGTGTAAGCGTTTTCTCATGAACTGCCATCGTTGGTGCCAGTAGTAAGTGTGGTCGACGTAGGTAATGGGAGCTTGGACTTTTACCCATGTACCTTGTTGAAAAGCGAAAATTCTATTTCCACAAGGGTCGCTCATTGTGGTGAACTCTAAAATATCATTTATACTTGAAAAAGTATAAACGCCAATCTCCGACGTCAGACAATTGAGTGAGCTGATATCCTGCACAGTCAACGTACTTCCATTTTCTTCAAAAACGGTTACATTAAAATAAACTACACCACCATCACTTATAGATAAAGTATCCAAAGCGAAGTGATGATAAAAGGTAGTTGGAACACCTGGAAGATTGGTTGTCCAAGTGGTATTGGTGAAGGTTTGTGCAGGAATGCCTAAGCAGTAGGCGAATAATAGGAGTGTAAAAAATAACTTTTTCACGATTGTTTTTTTTGACGTAAAAAAATAAGGGATAACTATTACCCTTTTCTTAACACCACAAAGGTGGGGGTATTGCTACCCAAGACCCTTCATGTTTTCATTAAAAACAAGCATTTTTTAATTTTTAGGAAAGGAAAAAGAAGCACAAAATAATCAATTTGTGATTAATGTAATGCATAAATATTTGATAATGAAAGTTTTAATGTTATTAAATGAAAATTTTCTAAAAAATTGAGAAACGAAAAAATCCTAAGATTTTCGAGCTTCAAAAAATACAGTGCGCGCTGCCTGCGGCACATTGGGAGCATTCAAAAAAAATCACATATAAAACTCTTGACAAAAATTGCTTTTATCCTTTACCTTTTTATAGACACAAAATTGAGTGACTAAATCAAGAATAAAAAGATT
>JBLHWU010000364.1:0-3914 GCA_047629355.1 Saprospiraceae bacterium
TATTTTCCAGCAGCGTAAAATCACATCCCTTAGAAATTTTCTTGGTCATCATTATTGCAGGGCTTCTTTTTGGGATTGTAGGGATGATTATTGCAGTTCCTGGCTACACAGCCATAAAGGTGATTTTGAAAGAGTTCCTTGAAGATAATAAAATTGTGAAATCCCTTACCAAAAATCTATAAAGCGGTCATGAACGATGCCATTTTGCATGTTGATGTCCAAGCGTTCATTTCTGCGAATCTTACCAAAGACATCCCAACACTCTTGTTTCAGAAATCTCCATTCCTAAACGTCTCAACAAAGGAATTGGCGGGTCAGATTGAAGCTAAACTCAAAAGCAGAAAGAAGCTGCCGACATGGTTTTCTTCGGAAAATATCTATTATGCACACAAGCTAAACATCTCCCAAACATCATCCGAACAAACTGCTGCATATAAAGCGAGTATCGTAAACGGAGATTCACTCGCAGATATTACTGCTGGCTTTGGTGTAGATATACATGCCTTTGGTCAGAAAATAAAAAAAGTATATCATGTAGAAAAGAACCCGAAACTTGCCAAAATTGCACAATCAAATTTTGATACCATGGGCATCAGAAACATTGATTTTATTACAGGTGATGGTATCGAATTTTTGACCAAAACAGCACAAAAGTTCGATTGGATATATGTTGACCCGTCCAGAAGAACCAATACGAATAAAAAAGTCTATTTCTTGACAGACTGCGAACCAGATGTTACAGTACATTTAAAACTACTTTTTTCAAAATCAGACAATATCCTCATCAAGACGGGTCCATTGTTAGACCTTACTACAGGCACAAGACAGCTCGCACATGTAAAAGAAATACATATTATTGCCCTGGAAAACGATGTAAAGGAAGTTTTATGGGTACTAGCGTATGGTTTTAATGAAGAACCTACAATTAAAGCAGTGAACCTACTAAATAATCAGGAGGGTATTTTTGAGTTTTCACTATCAGAAGAAAAAGCAGCCGTACCAACTTTCTCCCAACCGCGCAACTACCTCTACGAACCCAACGCAGCACTGCTAAAATCAGGTGCGTTTAAATTAATTAGCTCAAGGTTTAATGTACAAAAATTACATACCCACTCCCATCTATATACCTCCGAAATACTTGAAAATTTCCAAGGAAGAAGTTTTAAAATAAAAGCGATAGTAGCTTATAATAAAAAGGCGATACAAAAACTTGAGCTTACCAAGGCAAATATTACTGCGCGTAACTTCCCTGATAGTGTGGCTACGATACGCGAAAAACTAAAACTAAAGGATGGCGGGACTGATTACCTATTCTTTACTAAAAACTTGGAAAACAAGTTGATTGTAATCTACTGTTATAGATTATTTTGAACTGGCAGTAAGAGATTTATACACAGTAACCATCTTTTCAAAAATTAAGTCGGTTCCAAATGGCTTTATAGGTATTGGCAGCTCTTTTAAAATGTTATCGTATCTCACAAATATTGGTATTTCAAAAAAACAATACTAGCGAAAAGGCAATCAGAAAATACATGTCTATTTCAAGACCGAAAGAAGGGTGCCAAGCTACGATGATATTATGTATTAACTTAATATAGGAAGGTGAGAGAGTATCTTTAGCAAAAAAATTACCCCAACGATTAACAATACATTCTTTTCAAATACCATTTAATTGTAACCATAAGCACCTACCTGTATTAAATTATTTGAATTTCGTTTCAAATAAAATCACATGACCAAAAAAAATACTTCTTTTATGTGACCATTTACCAGGCAGGTCAATTATCGATACGACTATAAAAAAATAAACGAACATAGCAAATAATTTTTATTTTTTCGCTATATTGACTGAGTAAAAAAGAGACTAATAAATGCCACCTAACGCTATGAAAATCCTTGTTACATTTGTCTTATTTGTATGCTATACAGCACAAATTAATGCTCAAAAAGAAGAAATACAATGGGTCAATGGTACCGTTTTAAATGCAGACCAGCAACCTGTAAAAAAGGCTGTGATTTATCTCGATTCAGTAAAGACAAAAACCAAAACGAATAAGAAGGGTGAATTCAGAATAGGTTTAAAATCTTCCAACAAAACTATTTCGGCATATTCTTGGAATTACGGTATCATAACCAAAAGCTATCAAGGCGATGATGGTATGTTGCTTGTTTTTCCTAAAAATGAATCTGTAGTGTCTGAAGAGCAATTGGAAGAGTTAGGTTTCGATACAAAGGTTAAAAGAACTAGAAGAGAACCTAAGGATTATAGTAAGTATTTGAATATGTACCAACTGATCGCTACAGAAATACCGGGAGCTGTGGTTAACGGAACTACTATTCGGTTAGTACCACCTAATTCGGTTCAAAGTTTGCAACAACCCTTGATAATAGTAGATGGTAATCCTGTTAGTTCCATGGAGTATATTTTTCCTAGGGAAGTAGCTTCGGTAAGAGTTCTCAAGGATGACGCTGCTTCATTTTATGGCGCACGTGGTGCTAGCGGAGTCATACTTATTAAGATGAAAATGTAACCGATGTAGCAACCGTAAACTGAAGAAAACATAAAGTATTCCTAACACAGAAACTATCTTAAGAACCTTGCTACCCATGGTATGCCCTGTAGGTTTTTATGAACTAAACAGAAACGTAAACACCAAATAACAAAGACTGCAAGCTAACCCTGTTTTAGTCAAACTCAGTTTGTTAGATTATTGAATTTGGTTTTTTTTAACTTGAGGTAAAATATATTTTCTCCAAACCCATTATTCAAAAACTGTAAATAAAAAAGTTGCGAAATAAATATTCTTTCTTATTTTATTTCAAATTTTCTTCTCTGAACATTGTAACCTTTACATAGCCTAAAAAGAATAGTATTTTTACTTATTAGTATTTTGGGTGTAATGTCTCAAGCACAAATTTCTTCCTAAAATAGCTATTTTATCGACCATACTGGAAATAGAACAAAATGTTTAATTCGAAATGTCGATTGGATGAAAAACCCCTCAAGTTTCAGTTATAAAATATCAGTGGATGAAGAAGACCTAAGTGCTGATTTGAATTCGGCATCGGAACGGAATTGAAATATATTAGGGCAAACGTTAAATTAAATCGAGCCAGTAATGAACTGAAAGATTTTTCCATGAGCCGGGAGGTCAACTTTTTGGAATAAATTCTTTATTTGAAGGTTTTGGTAGAGGGCGATGCGAATTTATATGTATATAAAGACTCGCACAAGCGAAACTATTTTCATGATACACCAACATCGGATATTAAACCGTTAATTTATAAGCGTTATGTAAATGCTAACCATATAAAAGCTGAAAACAATTAGTGAAAGCAACAGTCATGGAATAATTTGGTTTAGTTCGGGGCAAGTCAAAAATAAATTTCCAATTTAAATTATAGATAAAGAGAACTAACCGATTTTAAAAAAAAGTAGTACCATCAATGGTAAGGAAGTATTAGATTTTAATAATAACAAAAAAAAGACTTATTCAGTTTGAAGCTTCGCCCAGGAGTAAAGATTTCTTCCTTGACTTTACAAAACGGTAACTCAGATCGAAACCGCACTATTTGCGATAATGAATTGAGTTTTCGGTTTGACTCGGATTGGATTGGAGCTAATCATACCTTTTAACAAAAAAAATGGGCCGCATCGGTAGCGCTATCTTACTCAATCCCGTAGCACCGAAAAGCTTTTGAGGGCCGACGCGAGTGTACCAGTAGCAATTCCTTACAGGACCTTGGAAATTACGCTTGGTGCAGCACATTACATGTGTCTTACCGACACATCAAAATTATTTATTAATACAGCTTATGTTCTTGCTTTAAACGAGAATTCTAGAATCGATTATGAGGAAAATTTTAGTCTTCCTTTGAGAAATAGCGGTGATCTAGCCTTTGGAATAGGGTAC
>JBLHWU010000365.1:0-3913 GCA_047629355.1 Saprospiraceae bacterium
GAGGGAGAAAAAGAATTTAATAAATTAGCTGGCATTGCTTGGAAAGGATTGGTAGGATTAGAGTATCATTTGAATGATCGACTCTCTTTATTAACAGAAACTAGTTATGGAATTTCATTTAATTATATATTGGGTAGTATACTAGATCGTAGTCCTTCAAAGCAAGAAAGGTACTCCGCAGGTACATTTTATAGGCCTCCAACATCTCTAGTTTTAAGTTATCACTTTTAAAAAACTAATTTATAAACACTTGTAAATCAAAACGTTGGGTGTTTTTTTGTTAAAAAAATTAAGGGCAAAAAAAGGATAGTTCACTTTTTTTGCTTTTATCTATTATAAGTTCAGGCAGATTATAATAAATGTAAGCTAATTAACGTTTTCGTTAAATTTTTCTTAAATGAAGGTGAAAAACTAGCCTCGAATATAATAATCTCCTATCTTGGGAATAGATTTTGAATATTAATAGTAGAAATCCATAATAACAGAAAGGTTATTACCCATTTTTAAAACATTTTTCTTCATAAAAATCATTGCATATAGATTACATAACATTTACATTTTTTTAAAATTTTATTGTCAAAGACCACTTTTTTTAAAACATAAATGTAGATAGTTATGCAAGTTACCCAGTTGAACGATCAGCAATTGATTTACAGTTACCTTGAAGGTAACGAGAAAGCCTTCGAAATTTTATTAACTCGACACAAGGCGAAAATTTATACTCAAATTTATTTATTCGTAAAAAACACAGCACTCGCTGAGGATATTTTCCAAGAGGTGTTTATCAAAATTATTGATACCCTACGAAAAGGAAAGTATAACCACGAAGGCAAGTTTTTGCAATGGGCTTTACGGATTTCATATAATATGTGTGTAGATAATTTTCGACGAACTAAGCGTCGTCCGAAAGTTTCCCAAACAGAAACATTTGATATTTTTGATGTCTTGAAATCAGGAGATGAGAATGCAGAAGAACTTATCATGAAAAGTCAAACTCATCAAAAAATTCGTTCGCTTGTAGACGCGTTACCACCTGAACAAAGAGAAGTGGTAATTTTACGTCACTATGCAGATATGAGCTTTAAAGAAATTTCTCAATTGACAAGAGTGAGCATCAATACAGCTTTGGGTAGAATGCGGTATGCATTAATTAATATACGTAAGATGATTGAGGAAAGAGAAGTTAGTTTAAAGTAGCGGGTCGCTTTAGTTGCCTGTCAAAAAATGAGCGCAGCTTATTTTTTGAAAATAAAAAAATTGTATAATCATTTACAAAATATAAGCGGAGTTGATGATAATCAACTCCGCTCTTTTTATTTATCTACTCTACCGTACACTTTTAAAAAATGTATGGTAGATAGATTTATTTCCAGCGATTTTAATCAAAAATGCGCTGCGCTTTTTTTTGGTGGGCAGCTAAAGCGACCCACTACATAATTTTGCATAATCTTTCGCGAAGTAGGTGATAATCACATCCGCTCCCGCTCGATGAATACTCGTCAAAGTTTCAGGCATCGCAGTTTTATAATCCAACCAACCATTTTGACAAGCTGCAATCAGCATGGCACATTCTCCACTCACATGATAAGCTGCAATTGGCAACTCAAAATTATTTTTCAATAAACTAATTACATCCAAATAATTCAAAGCAGGTTTGACCATTAAAAAATCTGCTCCTTCTTTGGCATCCAATTCTGCTTCAATGAGTGCTTCTCGTTGATTCGCAGGATCCATTTGATACGTTTTTTTATCGCCTGCTTTTGGAGCGGAATCGAGTGCGTCTCGAAATGGTCCATAAAATGCACTTGCGTATTTTACAGAGTAGGACATGATGCCTGTTTCGGTAAAACCATTTTTATCCAAAGCTTCTCGGATGTGTTGAATTCGACCATCCATCATGTCAGATGGGCCGATGAGATCGAAACCTGCTTTGGCTTGTGCGACTGCCATTTTTCCTAAAATCGGAAGAGTTGGATCATTGAGTATTTTTCCATTTTTGACTAAACCATCATGTCCGTCAGAACTATAAGGATCCATTGCCACATCGCTAATCAAAGTGATTTCTGGAAATTTCTTTTTGATTTTTGTCGCAGCTTTGAGATAGAAATTTTTTGGATTGTAGCTGTAGGTCGCCGTTTTGTTTTTCAACTTTTCAGCGACGGCTGGAAAAATCATAAAGCTGCGTAAACCTAAATTCACACACTCTTCGATTTCAATTAAAATATTATTCAACGACATTCGATAATTGCCAGGCAAAGAGGAAATTTCGTCTTTGATATTTTTTCCATCAAAAATAAAAAGTGGATAGACCAAATGATCAGTCGATAAATGTGTTTCTCGAATCATGCCACGGATGGCTGCAGAACGTCGGTTTCTTCTAGGTCGTCGTAACATAAATGTACTTTTAAATTTTTTTAATGAAAAAACTGCTAACAAGTTTCGTTGCTAACAGTTTTGATTATACTTGATTTTTTTTCTTTAAATTCTTTTTTGGAACAGGATCATGCATGTCTCTTTTACTCCAAGGATGGCAACGACCAATACGTTTTAAGCCTAGCCATGTTCCTTTAAAAATTCCCCATTCTTCAATTGCACCAATCATATAATGAGAACAAGTTGGTTGATAGCGACAATTCGAACCCAATAATGGTGAAATCGTGATTTGATAAAATCGAATCGGAAGGATGAATATTTTCTTAAATATGTTGCTCATTATTAGAAGGTTACATTGGCTTCTTTCTTTTTACTATCGAGTAGGAAATAACCTTTTTGCTTATTGGGGCCTTTGATTTTGATGACACTTTGTTGGTCCTTATATAAATCTGTGAGGATGCCGTAATAGATTTTTAGGTCTTTAAGTTCTTGTACATTTTCTACTTCCAAATAAAACCAACCACCAAGCAAGTCTTCCGTTATTTCTTTTCCTAAAAAATTATAACTCACCTCTTTTTGATTGACTTGGAGTTTGAATTTTTTTTGAAAATATTCTGATAAATATTTATCTCCGTCTTTGTGTTCTTTCTCGGTGAGCAAGTGTAATTTTTCAGTCACCCCACCTTTTGCAATATCAGCTTCCAAGTCATCCAAGTAAATATGCATGGTAATTTGCAAGGTTTTTTCTTCTTTAGAAAAATCAATATTGCACTTGCTGACATGAATATCATGCATTTCATTTTTTCCAGAAAAACTAGTTCCGAGAATAAATATAAAGACTAATACGATTAATTTTAATTGAGTCATTACTTGAATATTGTTTGTGCAAAAATACGGAAATAAAATGGTGTTGTAGGATTGAACGAATTTTATGACTTTTTTATGATTTAAAAAGTATTTTGAAATTCTTGCTTTGGATTGCAAATCATATGAAGGGAGAACTACCTAGTAATTTTTCTATTCTAACCTATATTAGTTTTTCAATTTTTAGAAATCCTAAAAGGACACTAAGTTGGTTTTATTTAAGTATTTATTTAAATTTGCCTATTCTTTTGAATACCCATAATCCATCTGTAGTATTTCAATATAACCCATAAGTTTACAATAAAGTAGGTTCCAAATTACTGAGTTTTAATTCAGTTGAACAAGCTTTTCAATAATTTCCAAATGAAAGTATTAATGCTAATAGATAGTCTTGTAAAAGGTGGCCGAGAAAGGCGACTATTAGAACTATTGAAAAGTTATTCAAAACGAAAAGATATAGAAGTTTCGTTAGTTCTTTTTTCCAATAAAAGTAGAGTAGATTATCCAGAAGTACACGACTTGAATATCCCTATTTATTATCTAGAAAGAAAACCCAAAAAAGACCCTCGTGTTTTTTATCGCTTTTATAATATTTGTAAAAAAGAAAGACCTGATATTATTCATAGTTGGGGGATTATGCCTACGATCTATGCTATTCCTACAGTTAAGCTTTTAG
>JBLHWU010000366.1:0-3884 GCA_047629355.1 Saprospiraceae bacterium
CGGTGGTGACCAAATCTGCTTGATTGATGATTTTTCGGTTGCACCATCGTTGAAACCTGCTCGCGTATAATTTATTAATATCATGGTCAATATGTAGGTCTCTAAAATCGGCAATCCAAAAAAGATGTGGAAACCTTCTTTTGAGCAACCAAGCAATAATATGATCGGCGTAGGGTCGAAAGGACGAATAAATATAAGTTGGTTGTTGCTTTTTCGTCAGCTGCACAGCCTTGGAATAGCCAAAAAGGATGTAAAAAAAACCACCTTCTCCAATCAAAAGATTAAAAGGAAAAGAATCTAGTAGTCGAACAAAAAAACTAATATAAGGTTGGCTATGGTTAGTCTTTGAATAATGGGTTTTTGGAGAAAGTAAGAAAGAATTGACCGTCCGATAATCAAAAGTTGTTATAGTTTCAACATCCTCCTCATTGATGGGAACGGACTCATTCGGCATTTTTGTTCGATTAGAAGTCGCCAGAACAGTTACCTTTTTGAAATGCTTTTTCCATTCATGGTACAAATAATAGCTGCGCAAGGTAACGGCTTTGATAGGCGGAAACCAGTAAGCAATCATTAAAATTGATTGCTCCTTAAATCTATTTTGTTGATGTTTAAAACTAATCTTTACCCGATTTTTTGTTTGGAAATTTTGACTTGTTTTTAAAATGCAAACTTACGGGCAACTTATTTCAAAGTTTAATTAATGACGCCTTTTTTTATTTTTTTTCGCACACCTTAGATTTTCAAGGAATGGGTAATGAATAAACTACGCATTTTACAGAGGATGTTTTTTGTTTAAGGAATTTAAAAAGCCCTTTATTTAATGATTTTTTTTCGTGTTCTAACGACGATACATGTTTTAAAATGCTGATTTTAATTCCCCTGCACCTTCACCTCCGATTCCGCATTCAACCCTTTCAAAACCTCAATCAAAATGCCATCCGACAGCCCTAATTTAACCACTTTCTTTTCGAACTCTTGGTCGCCCGTCCGAATTTCCACCAAGGTCGAGTCCCCTTGACTGATAACATCACGCTCATTTATCGTCAAAACTTGTTCTCGTTTTGCCAAAATAATATCCCCACTTGCACTATATCCTGCGCGTAAAAATATATCTTTATTGGGCTTAATCGCCGCTCTAATTTCGAACTTGACCGCCCCTTCTTCCTCCACGCCTTTTGGAGATATATATTCTAAAGTCGCTACAAATTTTACCTCATCAATCGCACCAATCGTCAATTCCAAGGGCATACCCTCCTTCAATTTCCCAACATCTGATTCATCGATATTTCCTTCAAAAATCAGGGAAGTCATGTCTGCCACACTTGCAATCGTCGTACCTTCATTGAAATTATTGCGCTCAATCACGGAGGATCCTTCTTTTACTGGAATGTCCAAAATCATCCCTTTTACCGTCGAAGTCACGATATTATTCACTTGTTTAGAATTCCGAGAAGCACCTTCTTTCAGGAGTTGCAGATTATTAATGGCAGCATTCATTTCCTGTTTGGCAATGGCCACATTCGTTTCAAATTGTTTCAAACTATTTTTAGAAACAATCCCTGCATTGTCAAAATCAGCCTTCGCCATATCCACCGCTCGCTTGGCGGCTTCATACGAGGCTCGACTAATCACACCATCTTCCAATAATTTTACCGACCGCAAATCCTCTTGCTTCGCTGCTTCATAGGCCGCCCGAGAGCCTTCCACATCCAGTTTGTTTTGAAAAACCCCCTGTTGTCGCGTCAGTTCTCGCTGTGCTTCCTCATGTCGAATGCGCGCCAACTGCACTTGGCTTTGTGCATTGTTGATGTTCACTTGACTGGGCACAAGCTTGATTTTGGCAATTTTTTGCCCTTTTTCAACCATCTGCCCTGCTTCCACAAACAAAGCATCGACGACGCCTGAAACCTGTGGTTTGACCTGTACTTCTTGTCGAGGTTTGACCGCTCCTGTTGCCACCGTTTTCTTTATGATATCCTCTTTTTTAGGCTTTTCAAAAGAATAAACTACTGGGTCTTTCACACTTTGTTGATAAAAATAAACGCCCAACAATACTGAAAAAATACCCAAAACAACCACCAATGAAATAACACAACCTTTATTCATAATTCAATTAATTTTTCCCGAATTGCATTCGGGGCTATTGCTATTTAATCGCTCCGCGATTTTTTATTTTCCTGATTTTTTAATGCTTATTTTTACACAACAAACAACTACGAAGTAGTTAAATAGGAATAACCTCGGATGAAATCCGAGGGATAGGAAACAGCGCATCACAACTCTGAAGGAGTTGAATATCTTGTCGCTAGTGCTTCGCTTCATAAATAACTACCTACTTAATTTGATACCAGATATCTGATATCTGATATTTGAGAAGCGAGAAAATCCTAAGATTTTCGAGCTTCAAAAAACACAGTGCGCCTTGCTGAAGGCGAGGTGGGTGGAGTTCCTGAGGGCAAAAAGAGTTTTTATAAAACTGTTTTATCCCTCAAATTTATTTACCCGCGTTGCTGCAGGCAACGCGCACTATTTTTTATTAGAGGTCGAAAATTTACAATTTTCTCTCTCCTGATATTTCAAAGTAACGGGCAACTATTTATGAATCAAAGCACTAGCTCATTATTCTCGAGTCTCTACGATATTCCTGCATAACTATTCATCTTTGAGTGCATCCACTGGATTTACATTCGCCGCCTGCATCGCTGGAATCAATCCCGTCAATGTTCCAGCAATAATTAGCACCAAGGTTGCGCCAATGGCCACACCGAGGTCGATTTCTGGATCTTTAAACATACTCACTCCTTTGCCCACAGCCGCTTTCATCAAGGCAACCATCCCAATGCTAAAAACCAAACCCAAATATCCCGCAATCGTCGTAATAAACGCGGATTCCATCAAAATCATGCTGATAATTGATCTAGGAGTCGCACCCAGGGCTTTCCGAATCCCAATCTCTTTCGTTCTATCTTTTACGACAATAACCATAATGTTGCCAACGCCTAAAATGCCAAAAAGCAAGCTGCCGATACCCACAAACCAAATCAATAATTTGATGCCCGTAAACAGGTTTGCGACTGACATAAATTCTTCTTCAATATTGTTGCACCAAAAACCACGAGGGTCATCAGGATGTACCCGATGTCGCTCTTTTAGTAACGCTAAGAGTTGGGGTTCAAATATAGCTGCCGAATTTTCTTCTCTCATGGTGCACATAAACATGGATACTCGATTGGGCAAATTATTCACGCGTTGGGCGGTCGTAAAAGGCATCAGGATTCCGTTTTCCGTATCGTCCGAATTGCCACTGTCCGAAATGACTTTAAAAACACCAACCACTAAATATTCGCTACCTTTAATCTTAAGGCGTTCTCCAATAACGGACTCTTCTTTTTTAAAAATTTGAGACCGAACTCGTTGACCAATCACGACAACTTTCCGCTTCTCTTCCATGTCCTTTTGATTGATAAATCGGCCTTCCGCCATATCTCTTTCATCAACGCTCAACATTTCAGGCGCAATGCCTTGCACATCAAATGCACCAGAAAGCCCTTTTCGAGCAATCTCCCCTGTTTCTATCCACATGATTGGCGTGAGAATATCTATTTTATCTGCAAATTCTTCTTGAATGGCTCGTAAATCGGCATCTTCTAATTTGGGGACACGCCCATGCGGTAGTCCTTCAAAAGGCATGGTAGTCCGATTGGCACCCACAAACATTGAATTCTTTGCAATATTGCCAAACATCGCATACACACCATTTTGTAGCCCTGTCCCTGCACCCATTAGTACAATCAGCATAAAAATGCCCCAAAATACTCCCAATGCTGTCAGAAACGTTCGCAATTTATTTTTGCGAATCGTTCCGAAAATCTCCTGCCATT
>JBLHWU010000367.1:0-3869 GCA_047629355.1 Saprospiraceae bacterium
CCACTTCCGATTCAACACATATTTGTAAAACCATTGCAGGGCAGAATAATCTCCATTGACCGTTAAATAATCTCTTTTTTGCACGCTCATTCGGAATGCCAAATAGGATTGAACGGCATGTTTTTTATCGAATATAGGGCTGTCTCGCCGCTCCTCGCACCATTTCCAATACATCCGAATGGTGCCCATGTACGCTTTGTAGGTCTGCTCGGAATAGTTGCGCATTCTTAAAAAATCGGAATACTGCTGTAATAATTTTTCTTTGCTTATCATGGCTACTGATTTTTAATTGATGATAAAAATAAGGGTCTTGGTAGCCGCAAAGGTAGAGGGAAAACAAGGAGCTTGTCAAGCGTTTTTTTCGTGGTATCGCATTTTTTTTAACAAGTAAATTGTTGATTTTCAGAGTTTTATGTGCAACGATTGGCATCTACATAGCCGCCCCGCATAGGGGCGGTTGCTTGGTTATGTCCTTTATTTCTTCGTTTCTTTTTCACAACCGATACCCAACAGAAAGCCACATTTTAAATGGATTGTGAATTTCATAATTTTGGTCAGTACGCGGGTCTCGAATAATGCGATTGAAAATAATTTTATCAATTTTCTTTACTTGAAATGCTCTATACATCGCACCAAAAATAAACCGTTCGTAGGAATAATTTATACCAGGATTAAACTCAATAGAATACAAATAAAATTCGTTCCAAATAAATTTGTCTTTTCCTATATATGGTGTATTTATAATAGATTTTATATTAAATTGCGATAGGACATCAAATTTTATACTCACTTTCTTACTAATTTTATACTCTGTTTGAATGACTCCCTGAAACAAATATTTATTATAGTTCCGATGAGTAAACGCAAGAATATCAGGTCCTATACTTTTTTTGTAATTTATATCAAACGGCCTATTAAACTTATTTATTTCTATACTTCCGCCTATTCCTCCATAGACTTTGATTTTCTTCCATTCAACCAATTCTCTCTTTAAGTTCATAGCTAATTGGTATGTACCAAAAAGACCAGTTTGCTGTTTTAATAATTCCTCTTTTGGAGGAAAATCATAAAGTCTTTTATCAAATGTTTGTATGCCAAAATCTAAAGATAAAATCCATTTTTGATTTAGAGAATCTTGGGAATGGCAAATGGAAATAAAAGATAATAAAAATATAATAATGGATAAAAATTTCATGATTGGAAATTGAAAAAGCAAGATGAGAAAGACTCACCTTGCTTAATGGTTTGTTTTATTGAATTATTACCTTTTGATAAACAAAGGAATCTGTATCAGTAATTTGTAAATAAAATACTCCTGAATGCAATTTACTTGCATCCAGTTGATGAGTGTTTCCTCTAAAAAATTGACGAATAACGACTTTACCGTTTAAATCTATCAATTGAAGGTTTTTAGTTTCTTCAGAAGAAAAATTTTGGTTAATCTTAATATTCAGCGTATTTTCTGTAGGATTAGGATAAACAGAGAGATTGATGTTTTTTTCATTTTTCATGAAAGTATTTACATCACTCCCATTGAATCCACTTTTAGGACCTCCTCCACCTTCATCACACCAAATTATTGAATAAGACATAGTAGTTGAGCCACACTGATTACTTGCCGTTAAGGTAATAAGTCCTTGGTCGCCTGACGAAGGTTGATTACCAGCTTGTACATAAGCAGTACTTCCCGAAGAATTAGATATATAGTTCCAGCATCCTGGAATATCGTTGCCTATTCCAAAATCACAATCAGGGAAATTCCACGTAAATTGCTGACCTCCGCTTACATCTGCATCAAGAGAGTATAAACGTCCTTCGCTAAAGCAATCAGGAAAACGAAAACCATTAATAGACGGTTTGCCTACCCAAATATTTTTTGTAAAAGTTTGAACACTTCCACAACCATCATTATTTAAAGTAAAAGTTAAAGTTAAAGTAGCGGCACCGCTAATAGATGAATTTAATGCGGATAAAACTGCAACTGACCCATTTCCAGAAGTAGCAGAACTAAATAGTGAAGTAGGAGTAACCGACCAAGAAATATTATATCCTGGCAATGGGTCTTGTAGAGAATATGAAAAATTATTAGTGCATACAACATCACTTCCAGTTATAACAGGAATTGATACTGTATTAGTTGTAATTGGATTGTTAGTACCTCCAAGCCAATTACTTAAACGTGTAGCAGCAGTACCGCCACCTGTCCAAGAGTTGAAAAATCTGCCAGACCATTTAGAATAACTGGAACTGCAAGATGCTGGAAATCCTCCTGAATGTTGTCCTACTATTCTTTGAGCTTGATTAATAAGTGCAGCACCTGAAGAGCCACCTTCAAGAGCACCAAAATCACCCCCAACACCATCGAATAAGTTAACCATAAAACTCATTCCAGCAGCAACAGGCAAACCACTTGGTGCTGTTGGATCAATTGTTGGAGCTACAGCATCAAATGTTATTTTTTTTACATCACCAATTGGATGATGAATCCATGTTGAATTAATTGGTATATTCATACTTCTATCCCACCCAGCAAAATTTAAATTATGATGAGGAAGAATAGGAGACATTAACTGTAGAAGTCCAAAGTCACTTCCTTGAAATGAAGCCCTAAGATTAGCTCCAGAAAAGGTAATATATTGTTTAGCTTTAGGCTCAGAACCACCTGTACAAACAGACGTCTCATATTTAAAGCGAAAAGTCCAATTTGTTACATCTTGACCATTTACACAATGTTGGGCAGTCAACAAAAATGGAGTAAAATCATTACATTCATTATTAATTAATGTTCCAGTACAATGATCAGTATTATTAGCGCGAATGAGACAAACTGCATTAATTTCATCTTCAAACCCATTTCCTGCAAGGCAAGCGACATTTACATTACAGGGCTGAGAATCGCCAAAGGCTTTTGTGCTTTTTTTGATACCATGTATGGCGTTTTCCAAAAAGATAGAAAATTTTCTGACTGCATTTTGAGGAAGAAAAACTTCAATGATTGCAGACTCGCCACTAACAATATCGGAGGAAAAAATTCCCTCATGAACACAATCCGAAGTAATAGACCCGTGTATCATTTTTCCATCTTCCCCATAAATGTACATTTTACTGCCAACAGGTAAGTTTAAGTTTATAAACTCAAAATTGAGAGATTGAGCACCATCCGAATGGATTTTTAGTTTCCAGATGGAATAGTTTCCAAATTCATAAAAAGTTCCGTCTTGGGTGTCTAAGTTCATGGGCTTTTTTATCCCAAATCTTGGAAGTCTTTTTCCGTCTTTTTTGTCTTTTTTCAAAACTGCTTCTACATCAACGGAAGGCAATTCAAAAGGTTTTGGTGATTCTTCAAAGTACCAAAGAAGATAATCCTTAATTTCTTCTTTTTCGTCAAGTATGGTCGTGAGTACTTGCGAAAAGGTTACATTTAGGCTAAAAACAATCAGAGCAAAAGCTGTGAAAATTTTAACCGTTAGTCCTTTTAATAACTTTCTTTTTATTTTTGAAAATTTTGAATGGTCGAAATTAGCCGATATTGGTTAATTTTTTTGTTTTTTTTTATTGGACATAACATTAAGGCATCCCTACGCCATTTTGCGCGAACGCCCCAAAAGATTCCATGCCGCAGGAATCTTTTGGGGCGGGAGTGGAAAACGGCGTAAGGATGTTAGTTGAACCATCTCTTTTCCACAGGGAATAGCTCCAACTCCCCATAAATTTACATTCTTTTTCCTATCAAAAAAACATCATTTTCAAACCTACGCCATCCTTTTCAACGACAAAATAAGCGGAATTTTTTACACAACAAAACCCGAACAAAAAAACAACTGAAAAAAGTAAAAAAAGACCGTCATTACCGCATAAAAAATCTGTTT
>JBLHWU010000368.1:0-3842 GCA_047629355.1 Saprospiraceae bacterium
CTTTTTATTCTTGATTTAGTCACTCAATTTTGTGTCTATAAAAAGGTAAAGGATAAAAGCAATTTTTGTCAAGAGTTTTATATGTGATTTTTTTTGAATGCTCCCAATGTGCCGCAGGCAGCGCGCAGTTGTTTTTTATGAAGCGAGAAAATCTTACGATTTTCTCGCTTCTACAACATAAAAACAACTAGCGTAACCTACTTAGCTATATTTGTATATTTAAACTGCTAGGATGCGCGAGGGTTTGAGGGTGAAATTGGGGCAGAAAGCCAAAATTTCACCCTCAAAATTCCAAAAGAAAGGACGGAGCAATCCCCGCTTTTTTCCTACTTTTGCAGAAAATATAGAAATATATAAAAAAAAGTCTAACCATCGCACAAGCGGACGATTCAAAGGTGAAAATTATGAAAGGTAACAATATGCTAAATTATATTAAAGAAGTATTAGAAAATATGCCAAGTGATTGGTTGGGGCTAACTACCCACCGATTAGATATTTATGAGGAGAAATTGGCTAAAACTCAATTCATAGAACAGTTTGAAAATTTATTCAAGGACAACAACTCGGAAGCATCGGCACTTAGTGAATTACCGACGGCTTACGACTATATTCGATTGGGGCATCCATTATCTTGTATATTGGAATGGACAATTGGGAACTTAAATCAGCTACAACCAGAAAATGTAATCAGTTTTTCTTCAAAGACGATTCCTGTTTTGGCAGTTTTAAGAAAAAATTTATTAGATAATAAGAACACTCAAATCAATTATACTGGTGAATTACCAGCGTTTTTTGATGTTGAAGTACTAAGAAGCGTTTACGGCTACCAATTTGAGTTAAAGAAAGTGGAGAATGCAGCAGCTGTTTCTGAGTTTAACGGCAGTATCCTTTTTATTTCACAAGAAGTTGAAATCGGCACTATAAATCTTACGTCAAATATTGATTTCTTTGTCATTATTCCTGCGCATTTGGGAAGTGTTTTATTGATAAACGGAAAACAAAACGAAAGTTACATTTCAGACATTCAGCATGTCCGAAGAAGAGAGACCATTGCGATGACGCCAGTCAATTCTCTTGCTGCTTTACAATTTCTAACCACGCAATCTCCTTTTGATACGCCAAAAAGCGAGTTGGAGACCAACAAAAAATCGGTCTTGAATTCGATTGCAGCCATTACGGGTAGCGATATCAAAGCGCTAGTTGGTTCGAGTGGACTCTCTATTCAATATGCGATTATGATGGGGCTCATTCACGATGCAATGGAGCAACATCGAGGGAAAGCGATTAAAATTATCGTTCCTACAAATTGTTACGGTGGAACAAATGACCAAGCAAGACGAGTTGCGGCTTGTCTTGATCAGGTGGAAGTGGTGGATTTAGCAGTGGATGGAGACAATGATATGGTGCAAAGTATTGATATCGTTTTGGCTAAAATGGCGCACGAAGATGCGGTTCCTTATATCATCGCTGAAATTCCAACCAACCCGAGAGTAGAAGTGCCAGACCTTCTCCAATTAAAAGAGGTATTAAGTAAAGTGCGCAAGACGGCAACGGGGGAAACAGCTATCGACCCCGTTTTTATTTTAGACCAAACCTTCTGTCCTAATGTCCACTTTTTAGGAGACAATGAAATCCTCTCAACGATTCGAACAATTTCCTATGCGAGTGGCTCGAAATTTCCAAGTGGCGGACAATGCACTGCTGGCTACTGTGTTGGCAATAAAAAGACGGAAGCGTTGATGGATAAAATAGAATTGCATCTACAACTTTGCGACAACGAGGCGACCCATCTTCAAGTTGAAATTTTAGCCAAACAATTGCCTTCCATGAATCAAAGAATTCAGGATGCATATCAAAATACCCGTGAATTTGTCAACTTTATCAAGGAGACTTTACCAGCGGCGAAAATCAATTTTGTTTCCGAAGAATTGGCAAAAGAAGGATTTACACCATCCGTATTTTCTTTAGACCTGCCGACTAAAGGGAATACCAATGAAGAAAAAGAAGCGTATAAAAGAGCTTTAAATCATCAATTAATTAATTTGATGATTACCAAAATCCCCAAGGAAAGTAAGTATTGTGTGAGTTATGGACAGCTAAAAGGCTGTTATTGGACGATACCTGCCACCTCTACTCAAGGGACGACTAAAGAAGGGGACAAGGATTATATTGCTCGGGTAGCCCTTTCTCCTAATATGGATTTGGAGTTTCATAAGCAGGTGTTTTTGGATTTTGTTGGGGAGATTTAAAAAAAGGTATCCGATACGCGATAGCGCTATCGGATACCTCTGCTCGGAACTCTTCAAAAAATTCTAATTTAGGTTTAAAAAAAAGTTCAGTGGTTTTATTTTGGGATTGGATTGGTTGGTTTCTAGAACAGACGAAGCATGACGAAAAATACAATCAACAGCAGAGAATAGTGCAAAGTGGTCAGCAGCAAATAGCAGGGTTTGAGCAGGATTTGACGAAGTATCAGAAATTTTCTAAGTCTGAAACGTTCTCCAGTATTGAAGATTATTTTTTGGAGGATATTGAGGAAAGCGACTACTTAAATACGGCGATTTCTGTGATTGATGCCTTGAATGATAAGCATTATAAAGGCATTGAAACCTTGAATGATTTGCAAAAAGGCATCAATTCATTTTTAGGCAATTTTCAGGAAGTGAATCTTTTTAATTTTAAAACAGATTTGCGTACCGATGCCGATTATTTGACTTTTGCGGAGGTATTAAAGGAGTTTGTTGAAGAAGAAAAAATCAATCAATTTGAAAAGTGGGTCAATGAACGATTTGCACACATTATTCAGCAAATTGGGAATGAAACGACGGATTTGATTTCAAAAGAAGCGGAAATTGAGAAAATAATCAAGAAGATTAATGATGATTTTGTTAAGAAAAATTTTGTGCAAGCCATTAAAGGAATGGAAATGAGAACGCAAAAAAGTTCTAATCCAGTAGTGAAATTGTTGGTTAAAATAAAAGAGTTTAATGATGAGCATAGCATGATTTTGGGCGAGACAAATCTGTTTACGGCCTCCGATTCGGGTTCTCAAAATCAAAAAGCGGTGGAGTTGCTCAAACAATTGATTAAGGAACTGGAACGGCACAAAAATTCGGTGCTTACCTTGTCAGAATCTTTTGATTTACAATTCAAAATAATCGAAAACGACAATGATTCGGGTTGGGTCGAAAAACTATCTTTGGTGGGTAGCGAAGGCACGGACGTTTTGGTGAAAGCCATGATAAATATATTGTTGTTGAATGTGTTTAAAGAGAGTGCGTCTAAGAAGTTTAAGGATTTCGAATTGCATTGTATGTTGGATGAAATTAGAAGGCTGCACCCGAACAATGTCAAGGGGATTTTGAGGTTTGCCAACGAGCGGAATATTTTGTTGATTAATGGTTCACCAACGAGTCAGAACCCGACGGATTATCGCTATACTTACTTTTCTGACAAAGGAACAATCCAGCAAAGGCGATAAAAAGTATTTGACCAAAGTCACGCGTTTGATAAGCACGAAGCCTAAAGTAACGATGAAAGCGTAAGTTGAACAACTCTCCTGTATTTCTTTTATTCTTAATTTTCCACTTTTGAAACAGTCATTATGTAGAGATAACGCCTATTTCAAAAGTAAATATCTTTTGTCATTTCGACCGAAGTGGAGAAAAAGACCAAAATAAATGTTGCCAGATGGCGGACTTATTATTTTACCGTTACTAAGTAAAAACGATTTAATAAGTTGGACCATAATGCGCCGTAATTTTTTCTTCTAAAGAATTCAAAAAATCGTTGCATAGCCTTCGTTACGGAACTATTTTTTGTGTTTTTTAGAAGGGAAAAGG
>JBLHWU010000369.1:0-3777 GCA_047629355.1 Saprospiraceae bacterium
AGGGAGAAAAATGGGTTTAGACCCATTTTTCTCCCTCAAACTTCCTTTGTTCAAATAACTTCTGAAATCAGTTTGAACTTACAATACTTCATTGATTGGCAAACCAGAAAAGGCAAACAAATCAATCTCACTGGCTACGAAAAGACACCTGTTTGTCTCAACGAAATTAGAACTGGGCTTGGCAATCAAGAAAGACTTTAGGGAAGAGGAAAATAATAATCTACGCATTTGACAGGGCTATTTTCCGTTTAAGAAACTTAAAAAATCATTCAATAAAGGGATTATTAAAGGACTTTTTAAATTCCTTAAACAAAAAATATCCGCTGTAAAATTGCGTAGATTATTAATTGCCTCTTCCCTGAAAACAGAACCCTTCTTGGCATTGATAGAAACCCTCGCAATAAAGATACTGGCCAATATGTTGCCGCCAAAAGCAAGAAATCTCCATGCCTAACGGGCGCCATTCGTCCAGTAAATTTCATAGTTGTACAAAAGGAAGGTTGATATGGCGAACGCTCTTTAGCGGTCAGAATGCCTACACCGATTGAGTGCGAACGCTTGCAATCTTTTCCAGATAATCGAACACTCATTCCTTGGGGTGAAAGGATGATGTCAGGTGCTCAAAGATACAAACAGACAGGTAATGCGGTAACTGTCAGGGTGATTCAGCATATTTTTGAGGTATTGAAAAAGTACTTGGTTTCGGCGCATCAGGGGTTACAAGGCTGGGAGGAACCTTCCTGTTTTGATCCCCACTACTTCACATCAAACGTCATCTCCAACCGAACCGTAAAATTTTGTGGCGGACTAAAGAACAAATCCTCCAGTCGCAACTGAATGAATAAATTGTCTGTAAAAATCACGTCTTGCACATCAGAAACAGCACTTGGAATCAAACCGATAGCAAAGCCTGGATTGTCTGGCATTGGGTCCCGATAAAAGACCTCTTGCCCACAAGTATTATTTGCGCCAACTTCGGTACACACTCGAATCGACAAGGCTCGGATAAAATCTAAGCGCGATTCATTAAAATTGGCACTCAACTCCGCACTACGAGGCAGTATTCTACTGATTTCGCTGATGTCGTAGCCTGCATTTTCAAATTGCTGTGTGACATTTACAAAAACGGCAATACCATTATTGCCCGGGACATAATGTTCTTCAAAATTTTGAAAAGTATTAGAAATGAAAAAATCCGTTGCAGGGATAGTAATGGTAAAAAGAGCAGGTTCATCTTTTTTACAATTGAAAAAAAGTAGAGGAATCGCTAATAATAAAATGATTTTTTTCATGAATGTTATTTTGAAAAAGAACGCTGGAAGTTGAAGCTTATTTTAAATGAAAGGGAAAAGTTGAAATAGAAGTCCACAATTAGATACGAGAAGCCGCTGATTACTGAACGCTGACAACAAGATGGTCTGACTTATTTTTCTATGCTACGAAACAATTGACTCACAAATAAAATCAGGAATCACGCCTTTTGCTTTGATGCTCGTTTTGGCATCTTTTGCGTGCGTATTTCCAGATAACACAAGACAAGTATTGACCCCAAATTTGTTGCCACCGAGAATATCTGTGTGCAAAGTATCACCGACCATTAGAATATCTCGTCGCTTAACATCTCCAATTTCATTGATTTTCTCGAAGGCGTGCATAAACATCTGCGAATCTGGTTTTCCAAAGTGGATGAACTCCCGACCGAGGATACTTTCGACCAATTGAGCAATTCCGCCTGTGGCAATCGCGACGTTATTTTTGGCAACAGGATAAATTTTATCGGAGTTGGCAACAATAGCAGGAATGTTGCGCTTTCGGAGCAAATTGACCGTCGCATTGATGTCCCGACTCCAGTCAAAACCTTCATCGTCAAGAAAAACCATCGCGCTGATTTCATCTAAATTTCCAGAATTAACTTCACCGACGGGGATGGCTTCCAAATTCGCTTGCACGATGTATTGCGCCGATTGTTGCGTACCAAGGTAAGCGATTTTGCCAGAACTGATTTTATTTTTTAGAAACTTCTTTGCCATCATGCCCGAAGTAATGATTTCGGAAGCCTCCAAAAGTAATCCACCTTCGGAGAAACGTTCAGACTGTCTTTTCGGGCTGCGAGAAGCGTCATTGGTCAAAATTTTAAACGGAATCTCGCACTCGCGGATATAGTCGATTACGTCTTGTACCCCTGGAATGAGTCCCTGATGGTTTTTGACGACGCCGTAGGAATCGAGAAAAATGGCTTTGTATTTTGGGATAAGGGACCGGAAGGAAGTTAGTTGCATGTTTATTTTTTTGGCAAAATAAAATCTAAAAATGTCGCTTTTTGCTAGCTTCTTCGGTGGAAAAGGTCTTTCCTTCAGCTACCTGTTTTAAGCCAGTTTCAACTTTCTCTAAAATAATTAAGCATTCAACTAAATCATCAATTGAAAATTCAGTCGGCAAACTTTCTATTGTTTTTAGTACTTTTTCTTTTATTAGCATGTTTAATAATTTTTAAGCAAAATTGCATTTTCTAATTGAGAACTCCAAAAATACGTATTTTTTAAACTTTATATCTTCAAAGCCTTCAAAATCTTATCCGCATTAAAGCTATCCACCGATGGAAAATGCGTTTCATAAGCTTCCCGCTGCAATTTTGTGGCATAGACTTCATGGAAAAAATACCGCCCGTCTTTGATGACATAATTTAAAAGAAAAAAGCGATAAACTTCTTTCAGTAACCGTATTTCATTTTCCTGAAAAGGATAAACTTTATGGTAAGCTTTTAAGAATAAAATAAACCGGTCTTCCATCAAGATTTCAATATTGTAGGTAAAAACGGTGCAGTCACCAACATCCGAAACGACTCGACTCAAAAAGTAAAAATCCATCATGCGCGAACTCATCCGAAACCAGTCGTAATCCCAACGCGAGAAGAGTTTGAACCCTGTAGTCACCGAAAAATTACCGATATTCCAATCAATAAACACGGGAATCTTGTCGAGTTGGTCAAATTGTAAGGCTTCCAGATTTTGCAAACAGGACTCGCATTGTCGAAGGATTTCATCGGGTAAAATGCCCAATTCCATTTGCCCAAATTTGGTCGCCTGAACCGCCATCAACTCTCCTAAATCAGATTGCAAGGTTTTCGAAGATTTTGGTAAGGTATTGCGAATGAGATGGCAACCTTTGTGAAAACGAGCCAATTCTGCCCCCAGTTTTTTAATCTGTCTTTCATCCAATCGATGCGGCAATAAGGTTCGCACCGTCACGGGTCGATAAAAAACTACCCAGGCGTCAATCATATCATTTCTGAATCGATAAACGAATAATTTATCGCCCTTCATCAAAGCTCGCGAGAGGAAGCTGGCATAGGGAAACATCAAATTATTCGACAAGGAATTGATAATCGTATGGTCTTCCACAAAATGGTCAAACTTGCCAAAATACGATAGCTTCGCAATGATAAATCGCTGGTCGGGGAACGTAATTTTATAAACATGATTGGTCGAAACCATCGCGCTGATGTCGGCGACGGATTCAATGACCCGCGATGGATCGTAGTCGAGCCAGGCGTTGCGGATGATAGTGGTGAAGTCGGTTAGGTGCATGAATACTGGTGCTTTTTTGAAATTTTAGAACAAAGAGTCACAAATATTCACTTTACTCATTTTTTAACCAAGGAAATGGGTGGAATTATTTTTTAGTCCTGCGAAAATGTTAAATTTTTAGCCCCTCCACTAAGAGTGCCGCACCGCCTGCGGCGGCGCGCGGGTGGTTTTTGAGGGATAAAAAATGTTT
>JBLHWU010000370.1:0-3774 GCA_047629355.1 Saprospiraceae bacterium
TTTCCTCTTAAAAATAGTTCCGTGATGTAGACCATGCAACGATTTTTAAAAGAAAACTATCGAAAAAATCTTGCTTTCAAATTTTACCCCAATAAATAATGTCACGTACTTAGAAAGATTACAAAAGACATCCTTTAGAAAAATATAATATTATTTTTAACAAAAACCCAATAATTATGTCAACATTAAAAGAAAATAACAGCAACGCTCCCCCAACCAAATTCCCTTACGCCAAACTCATTTGGCCTATTTTCAGCCTCCTCGTCTTGTTGATTTTTAAAAATCCAATAGAGACGCTACTTTTAGGTTCAGATGATGTGGGCGTAGAAATTTTTGGTGTAAAAATTAATATTGCCAAGTCAGATGTAGATGAATTGACGCTTTTACAGAAAGAATTTGAAAGGGAAACCGAAAGCTTGAATGATACCATCACGCAACAAAATACAGCGTTGGTAGAGTTATTGAGATTGAATGAAGAGTTGTATGCAAAAGCTAACGATTGTCCAAATGTGAAGGCGGCAACGAAGCAGTTTAGCAAGGATGTGGATAAAATCATGAAGAGTAATGCTGCACTGAAGTCAAGAACCAATAAATTTCGGGATAAAACGTTGTTTAAAATTCCAACAGAAGAAGAAAAGAAGGTTAAAAAAAAGGAATCGACTTCACCGTAATAGCAGTTTTTTAAAATCTACTGTACGCACGACAACAGCGCGATTGAAGACTTGAGGGACAAAAGCATTTTTACAAAACGCTTTTGTTCCTCAAATTTCCTTTGAATTACCGCTTCACGATTTTTTGACTAAAAAAACCTGCCTTATCCGATATTTTCACGTAATAAATCCCTTTTGGAAATGCTTTAAAAGTGATGGTTTCATTTTGCTGAAAAGCGCCAAAATGGATTTGTTTACCGACGGTATCAACTATTTCTACTTGAAAATTGCCGCTTTTATTCCCATTAATGATTAACTCATCTGATACAGGATTTGGAAATATTTTAAAATCATTCGCTAATTGATTTTCTGAAACAGATTCAAGAATCGAACAACCAGAATGTGCCACATTAAAAAGCACTTGCAACGAATCAATAGGTTCGATGCCCGCACCATCCGAAGTTTTCACAGAAATTAAAAAAGAGGGATTGCCAAAAATATCATCGGGTTGCGCTACTTTTAAAAAAGCAAAAAGAGAAGACGTCCCATTATCTGCACAACGGGAGTCTGCACCAACCATGTTTGCCCCTTGCATTGCACCCATTAATTTACACGCCAAATCACCCTCGGTATTGAGGAATCCCGCTTCCATATTGTCTAAAACTTCTTGTCCAGAAAGAATATTTCCTTGAATGGAATAAGTCGAGCCTGTATTGTGCCCCTTATAATCGTCCGTCGAAGTACCGGTATGTGCTGCGGAAACGGGCTCGCCATTTACGAAAGCAACAATGCCATATTGACGCAATTGTGGTTGATTTTGCACGTCATTGTCAATCAACCATTGAATGATTTCATCGGGTGTGTCGCCGATATTCATTCGATTGCGAGCATTGGCTTGGTTGGTTGCTAAATACCAGGCTTGCGAATTTATTGCTCCAATTGATGGAAACAATTCTCCTAAAAAATCTGCGCTAAATGCCGGAAAATTACTCAAATCAACGCAAGAGGCTCCCGCACTACCAACTTCTCCGGTAATGGAGTCAACGGCAACTATTGAGAAAGTGTCTTGTGCTTTAGCAGCTAAAATATTTAGACATAAAAAGACGACTAAGAATAAATTTTTCATTTCTGCTGTTTTTATTTTAAAATTTCGGTAGTGCCACAAATGTGCACTTTTACAGTTTAGGTGCTTTTGTTTATCAAAGGGGTTTTTTGAAGCTCGAAAGCCTTACAGTTTTCTCGCTTCTCAAACTTAAAAGAACCTTCGTTTACACGGTAATAAATCACTTTTCAATAAATGGTGGTGCACATTTGCTACAGTACCTAAATTTCATTTCAAAATGGGTGACAAATTAACGAAAAAAACAGGAGAAAATGAATTTTAAAAAAAACTACTCTCCTAATAATTCCTTTAATTTTGCCTGCAATTCCGTACTGTGCAAATTTTTCCCAACAATTCGACCTTCTGCATCAATCAATAAATTGAAAGGAATAAAAGTGACATTATAATCACGGGCAGTTTCAGATTTCCAACCTTTCAAGTCAGACAAATGCAGCCAATTCATGTCAAAACGTTGGATAGCAGATTTCCAGCGTCTCTCGTCTTTATCCACTGAAATGCCGACGATATCAAAGCCCTTTTCATGATAAGTATCATGCGCTTTTTTCAAATCTGGAACTTGCAACAAACACGGACTACACCAAGATGCCCAAAAATCCAGCAAAGTATATTTAGCTTTAAAATCTTTGCGGGCCACCATCATTCCCGCAGTATCAGGCAAGGAAAAATCAGGCGCAACAACACCGTTTGCCATATTTTTAAATCGATTCAACTTCTCTTCCATCACTTTCGTCATCGACAAATCAGGATGTGCTTTTTTGAAATTATTGACCAAAATGTCTAAATTTTCAATCTCGGCATCGCCCGTCCAACGCAGCACGGTACCATATAAAGCAACCGAAGTGCCCATATTTTTCAAGGCATAATCAATCAATTCCTTACGATGTTCTTCACTCGCATGACCGTAAGCTTGTACCGCAGCAACTTCTTTTTCGGCGTCGCCTTTAGAATCACGCATGGTTGCATAAGTCGGCGTAATCAGCCGAGCTAACGACGCTGACCGAAATACTTCGTAGCCTTGTAACAACTCCGAATCTGGCGAGCCTTGAATGCGGACAAAGCCTTTTTTCTTGCCTGCTACATCCAATTTTATATTCTGCTGCCCTTTATCAATTGCCAATAAGACAGACTGCGCACGTCCAAAACGAATTTGAAATAAATCAGCTTCTTGAAATAAAAAAGACAAGTCATAGGTGCCATTTTCCGCAATTGATGATTTATCCAATTCCTTGGTACTTTGTGTGATTGGGTCAAAAGTGTATAAGAAAACGGTCGTTTCAGCCGCTAAAGAATCCACTTTTCCTATGATGTTATAAATATTGGTAGAATGGTTTTGCTGTGCTTGCAGGTCATTTTTGACGGTAAAAGCAGTCAGAAAAGCTAATAATAAAACGGTGAATTGCATTGTCATTTTTTGAGTTTTATTATGAAAACTAGTGAATCAGGGTTAAGTTCATTGTGGTTTGTTTTTCAGCAGACATTCAATATGTTGTAATAACATATTAATTAAGTTTTAAAGCTTCTAATTGAATTGGAATAAATTCCAATTTTTCTTTAGATGAGGCAAAATACGCAGACAGAGTTTGCTATCACGAGTATTTTTAACGCAGTTTAAAGGAAAATAACGAGTAAAATGGGTAGTTTATATTTTTCCTACTCCCTTAACACATAGATACGAGTTCACAATAGCGATTTCACATAGCCACATAGCTGATTTTAGCTTTCGAGAAACTATGTGGCTATTTGAAAATGCTATCTGCCTTTTATGGTAAAAAATTACGCCACGTATCAATATAAATATTTTTTACAAAAAAGAAGCCTTGAAAATCATACAATTTTCAAGGCTTCTTTTTATGAAAAACTTTAATAGACTTGTTAAGGGTTTTCTTACAAGCATATTGTTAGAAGATTTTACGAAATTTAACTCCTTGAAAATCAATAATATTTCAAATTTAAGTCAAAACTGATTATCCACTTTTCAAGAAAACCTGAATGGCATAAACT
>JBLHWU010000371.1:0-3733 GCA_047629355.1 Saprospiraceae bacterium
GCGGCGCGCTTGGTCTCTTGAGGGTGAAAATTCGTTTTACAACGACTTTTCACCCTCAAACTCCCTGAGATTAGGTGCTTTTTATTTTATTAAAAATCTACTGAGTTTTCAGTTCTAAAAGATTTTAAAAAATTAAGCATATTGGCATTATGGTTCATTTTTTAGGATTTCTTAGAGTGGAAAAGGGCAGCATAAAATGTTTAATTTATTAATTATTAGTTATTATTGCCTGAGTGCCCTGAGTGCCAAATTATCGCAGCCGTTTGTTCCAGTAAATGTTTCTGTAAGGAATGGCGGAAGAATAAATTCACATTCCTAATTCTACTTTAAGACTCTTCTTTCATTTAGGTAGTGTAACAAATGTGCACCACCATTTATTGAAAAAGTGATTTATTACCGTGTAAACGAAGGTTCTTTTAAGTTTGAGCAGCGAGAAAATCGTAAGATTTTCGAACTTCAAAAAACACCGTGCACGTTGCCTAAGGCAACGCGGGAGGGGTATTAAGGGACAAAAACGATTTTTGCAAAATCGTTTTTATCCCTTAAAAATCCCTTTGATAAACAAAAGCACCTAAACTGTAAAAGTGCACATTTGTGGCACTACCCATTTAAAATGGATTCAGAACCAACGATATTTAAATGCAAAATAGCAATACGGCCGCAGCCTGTTCTTCCATTAAAATTTCAGTCAATGTCGTATCAGAAAACCATACGATGCCATCGAAAAATCAGCATAGCAAAGCGTTTGGAGGGTTCGACTCATCGCGGCGGAGAGAATATCCGCAGTTGATGTTTCTAGTGTGTCGATTAATATTGTATCTGTATCTATGCAGAGTCCTAGTATGATTTGCCTTTGACAAATCGTGGCATCAATAATCGTTGTATTGGGAGGAAATACGAGGATGTTGGTCGTCGCGTTGCTAGCGCAACCCAGTTGTCCAGTTAGATTTTGAATGATAGTCGTGTCGTTGGTAGGGAAAAAATTCTGATACGAATCTCCTTCGACAAAAAGTACATCGGTGGCTATTTCAGTAAACGAAATTACTTAAATATTTATTTGCGAGTGGAGACTGTCACATCCATTTTAGCCGATGAATAATTCTGCTATCAGCGTACTTGTAACAAAAACCGCCCCAAAGATGTCCGTTCTGGGACAAATTATTGTGTGCTTTGTAATTAGACTTGTTACCCTTCAATAAATACTCGTCTGAAAATATCTTTTTCTGCTATTTTCCCTCTGAAAAACTATCGAAAAAATGTTGTCTAAAAAATGTTATCTAAAAATGTTATCTAAAAATGTTACCGAATTAATTACTACGCGTTCCTTAATTATACATTAAAGCCCTTAAATCTGAGGCAAAAAACGAAGGGAGTTTGAGGTGCAAAATTAGGCTTAACGCACAATTCTGCCCCTCAAACTCTCTTGATAGAAAGCGAGACAAGAGTCTTAAATTAAGATTAATTATCCATTTTTATAAATTGCTCAACATATCGCAAATGTGTTGAGCTAAATACCTTTACAAGATAAATTCCTTTGGGCAAATCAGCAACTGAAATACTCAAAACTTGATCATGACCATTCAAATGAATGCGCTTCATTTTTTGTCCTGCCAAATTAAAAATCTCAACAAATGAAATGTCTTTTCCGATGACTGTCAATTTATTACCAAATGGATTTGGATAGACAACGATTGTTTCTTCTTTTATTTTAATTGCAATAACTTCACTAAAAACCATCGTTCCATCTAAATCTACACTTTTGAAACGGTAATAATTTTGCCCAAAAAATGGTGATTTATCCAACAGTTGATAATGGTGCGCTTCTCCTTTTGCCGTCACTTTACCAATGGTTTCCCAAGTCCTTAAATCGGAACTTTTTTGTACTTCAAAATAATCTACGTCCTCTTCCCAATTCGTAATCCAATGCAAAACTACCCTATTTTCCTCTTGCTGTTGTGCCCAAAAATTAGTGTATTCAACCGGCAATAAAACCGTGCGGGCAAACGAAAAATCATCAAAGCAAAACGTTCCTAATTCATCGCCCAAATCAAAATTAAACAAGGTCGTCGCGGTCACTGGTGAGGTGAGATTGAAAGAATAATAGGCCCAACTATCTGTCAGCAGGAAAGTATTGCCTGCATAATAGATGAAAGTCGAGGCATTGATAATCGCCAAATCGGCATCTTTTCCCATCTGGTCTGCCTTTGCCCAAAAACTTATTGTATAATCTTCTCCCTGAGTCAAATCAACATTCGCACGCCCCAATTGGATATCCCACCGATTCGCGGTCAAATTCAGCGTTGTTACACACAAGGAAGTTGTGCCCTCTTGGACATTGGTCATCACTAAATCAAAATTGGCATTTGCGCCGTTGAATTCATTGGTTGACCAAAAATTCAAGTCATTTTCAAAATCATAATTCAACCATAGATTAGGCGTAACCTCTACACTCCGAGCATAGTTCTGTGTACCACAAGCCGTTGTCATCATCGCTGTCACATCACCACCAGTGCTGCCCCAGTTGACCGTAATTTCATTGGTATTTTGTCCATTGACAATTGTTGCACCAGCTGGAATCGTCCAGCTATAAGCCGCTCCAGCTACATTGGGTAATGTGTAAACTTCACCAACGGCACTTGGTTGTGCAATCAAATTACCTGTTATTTCAACATCGGGAAGTTCTTGATACACGCGCACCCAATCAACTTCCATTGATTGCGGAAATACCGTCGTCCCATCAGGCGCACCTGGCCAATCTCCACCAACTGCAACATTCAAAATAAAATGAAATTTTTCATCAAAAGGCCAATTAAACGTAGTAAAATCAGCATCTGTATCATTCACCACATGAAATTGTACACTATCAAAATACCAACGAATCTGTGTCGGTTCCCACGCTACCGTAAAGGTGTGAAAAGCATCTGACAATGGATTGGTAGAATTCGTCCACGCCCCCGAACTTCCCTGGTCACCAGGCGCATTCCCGTAATGACAAGTCCCATAAGTCGTCGTCAATTGATGCCCTAGATATTCCATAATATCAATCTCGCCACTGGACGGCCAACCACCATAAATACTCTCTGTCGGCATCATCCAAAATGCGGACCATATCCCTTGCCCTACAGGTAATTTGATACTCGCTTCCATTTTTCCATACCGCCAATCCCCTTGATTTCGGCTACGAATTCGGCTTGAAGTATAAGCATTATCAGGATAGTCGTTGACAATGTCTTCCTTCGCTGTAATTTTCAGAATTCCTGCAGATACCGTAATATTGTCCCCTGCGGTATAGTATTGAAGTTCGTTATTACCCCAACCACTCCCGCCAATTTGGTACTCCCAATTGGTTAAATCAAGAGCACTCCCATTGAATTCATCTTCCCAAACGAGATTGTAACATTGGGTGATTCCATTCGATTGGCAAAAAATAAAAAGTAAAATAGTGCTGAATAGTCGAATTGTCATAATAGGCGAATTTGAAAAGCGAAGATAAGGAAAAATTAATGTCTTGAGTAAGGGGTTTAGAAAATAATAACTAAGATTCTTGACGGGATATTTTACCCTCATTTCTCACTTTTAAAATGCTCATTATATCAACATAAGTTGAATTTTCAAAGCAAAAACGAAGAACAAAGTCTCCCTACCAAGAACCTACATTTATTTATTTCGCATTCCTTAGTAACGGTCAAATAATAAGTCCGCCAAGTAACAACGTTTATTTTGTTCTTAGTTT
>JBLHWU010000372.1:0-3668 GCA_047629355.1 Saprospiraceae bacterium
ATGATAAATTAAGTCTTCAAAAAAGACGGTATCGCGCATCCATGAATACCAAATATTTAAAGAAAGTACTCGGTGAGTAATTTTGGTGCGTTTGCCCTATTAAAAAACAAGAACAAACTTTTGTTTCACTGGATTAGTTAAGGAACGCGAATTAAATAATCTTACATTTTTGAAAACGATGGTACGCCTTTCCAGCCGCTATTTTAAAAGAATTTCCATCGTTCAATACTGCCCAATTTTCAACTAAAGACTCCAATACATAAACTTCTGGGGCAAGCAAACTGGTCGTCGTTAAAACAGAATAAACTTTTAAAAAATTCAGCGGCTCATTAAAAAAAAAATCAGTTGATATACAAGGAATTACGGCAGCATCTTTCATAACGCCATCTTCGTTTTCAAATGATTTTACCGACGTATCCATCAAGCCATTGTGTCCATTAAAAACCAATAAATCTGCTTGATTAAAAATGGCAATTTTTTCCTTATTTACCGTCACTACATCCGATTTTTCACCAGAAAGAGAGCGAAAAAAGTCTTCCAAACACCCTTTCATTTTATCCCCTCGATAAGCATCGGCAACAAGGTAAATTTTCTTTCCTGTTCCATAATCCTTAAAAAATACAAGCCGTTCCAACCCTTGCCCACTCGGGTCATTTTCTGAATGTACCAATTGCCAACCTGCCAGTTTTTTAAAATAACTTTTCACCCCATAAATAGGTGACCCTAAATAATCAACACTTTTAGACAGGGCTATTTTCCGTTTAAAAAACTAGTTCTTTGACTAGTTCCGTGGATTGTTGTTTTCAATAATGGTTGAAGCTTCTTCGAAATATCTCCAAGCTTTATTAGATATCACGGGATTTGTCCAAGAACCAAAAAACTTAAAAAATCATTCAATAAAGGGATTGTTAAAGGATTTTTTAAATTTCTTAAACAAAAAATATCGGCTATCAAAAGTGTTGATTATTTAAGGTCACTTACTTACATCGCGCCCCAATAGAGATTTGATTTTAAATTTAAACCGTCACCCCGACGAGCATTGACAGGCACAATCCCCTGATTTTCATTATCACATAACGGCATAAAAACAGGAACAACTAATGCCTCATTTTTAGCAATTTTTGCCTTCATTTTTACCAAAGAAGCGGTTCTGTCAAATGCTTCAAACCTTGAAATAGATGCAGGTAGAATTACTTCTTTTTTGAAACTTGGATAACCTCATTTTCCGCTGATTCAACGGTTTAAGAAGCATTTTTACAGGAAAACAATTAACAAACTACCAAAAATAGCAACTATTTCATAAGTCATTTTTTAAATTCCCAAAAAAAGCGTTTATTGCGATTAGCTATTCCCTTAACACCAGTTTTCATTTTAGCAACAATTTAATTTTTTAATAAAATCACTCAAACATGACAGCCTACGCCAAAGTTTTACTGATTGCTATTCCATTATTTTTTGTACTCATTCTCATCGAATGGACAGCCTCTTGGTTCATGGGCAAAAAGGTTTTTACCAGCATGGACACCATTTCCAGTTTGAGTGCTGGTATGACGAATACGTTGAAAAGTGTGATGGGACTTATCGTCACAATTATCAGTTATCAATGGGTGTATGAACACGTGGCTTTGTTTCATATCGAGACGACTTGGTTGGTTTGGGGGCTTAGTTTTTTGGCGATTGACCTTGCCAGTTATCTGCACCATCGGTTGGCGCATAGCGTGAATTTCTTTTGGAATCGACACGTCATTCACCACAGTAGTGAAGAATTTAATCTCGCCTGTGCACTTCGGCAAAGTATCTCGAAATTTGTTAGTTTAGGTTTTTTCTTTCTGCTTCCTGCGGCGATATTGGGATTGCCACCAAAAATCATTGCGACGATTGCACCCCTTCACTTATTTTTACAATTTTGGTATCATACCAAGTTGATTGGCAAATTGGGTTGGCTCGAATACATTATCGTAACGCCTTCACAGCACCGTGTTCACCATGCGATAAATGATGAATATTTAGATAAAAACCTCTCGGGTATTTTCTGCATTTGGGATAGATTGTTTGGTACGTTTCAAGAAGAGTTAGCCGAAGTGCCTTGCGTTTATGGTGTAAAAAAAGCGGTCGAAACTTGGAATCCAATTAAAATTAATGTCTTGCACATGTGGCAACTCACAAAAGATGCTTGGCGTGCTGAAGATTGGCTGGATAAATTCCGCCTTTGGTGGAAACCAACTGGCTGGCGTCCCGCTGATGTCGATGAGAAATATCCCGTCGAATACACGATTGACCCCGCAACTCAAGTCAAATATTATCCAACCTTATCA
Source organism: Saprospiraceae bacterium (assembly GCA_047629355.1). Taxonomy (GTDB): domain Bacteria; phylum Bacteroidota; class Bacteroidia; order Chitinophagales; family Saprospiraceae; genus CAYUNA01. Next base: position 2,316 of record JBLHWU010000372.1, read on the forward strand.
AAAAACCTCCAACGATGGTCTTGGTTTCAGTACCTTTTTACGACCCTTTTGGTTTTTCACCTCATTGTTTGCATGGCCGATATTACCAGCTTACAGCTATTTTTATACGGCGGATTTTTGTTTTTAAACATTTATAGCTACACCACTTTGATGGACAAAGATGCTTCCGCAATTTGGTTTGAAATTACGAAAGCAGTCTTTGGATTGGGAATTATTTACTCCATGGGCAACTGGTTTTCAATCGAAAATTATGTGACTGCTGGAACGATTTTAATGGCGGCTTATTTAATTATTTCTGTCGTCGTCGTCGCTTATTTTGTTAATTTCGAAATAAAGACGGAAGGAAAACTAGCTAAAATGAAGCAATTGGATTGGAATTAATTTGCTTACTATTTTCGTAAGAACGATATTGAAATGGGGAAAAGTTTAGGACAGTGTTTTAAATCTTACCGAAATTGACGCTATTTGTACTGAAGCACGTTTTGGCATTAGAGATTTTGGCGTTAAGAAATTCAATTTGAAATAGCTAAGGAAAAACCATGTTTGAGTCCGACGTTAGAAGGATGAGTTTGGTTTTGACTACTATTTTAACTTGAATTTTAGCCAAAATATCGAAGGACTTGATTTTTTTGGTTCTTTTTCATCAAGAAAAGAAGAACATACACTAAAAAACTGCATGATAAATGACGCATAGTAATTAATTTTCCGATTTGAAATTAGCCTTAAATTCATCATCTTTCACACTTATCACGGTCCGCTTATCATAGGTCACGCCTCGAAAAACCATCAACGGAAATTGACCTTCCTTCTTTTCAATGCCAGAAAATCGCCCATAATTCGATTTTGGCTTCACCATTAATATATCATCCACTTCTTGTTTAATAATCGGAAAATCGTATTTTTCCTCATATTCTTTTGACTTCTCCTCCGTCCCAACCACGATGTATTGATAGTAATCTTTAACCATTGATAAAGGCAAATTAGTAACCAATTCATAATAAGCACACTTGTTTTTATATTCAGATAGCTTCATCACATCGGTGTGAATTACTGGCTTAATGCCCATCTTAAAAAGTTGTTCTTGCAGTACGGTCTTCGTTAAAATATCTTTAGGTTGATACGCCAAAAATTGAAACTCCCTATGTTTTTGCAACCACTTTTCGAAACCTTTTGGCTTGGATTTAGATAAAACCCCATCACTCGAACGTTTCATTGTAACCGTTTCAAAAATAATGGACGGTACCGAAAAAGAGGCAATCATTTCGTCCCATGATGCGGATTTTTCGGCGACGTACTCCTTTGGAGAAAATGGTTGATAAGGAATTTTACTTACTTTTCCCTTCTTTTGCAAAA
>JBLHWU010000373.1:0-3641 GCA_047629355.1 Saprospiraceae bacterium
AATGACGGAAACCCCTGATGAGACCAAAATTCTGCGGAGCAATTATTGTAATGTTTGCGGTTCAGATTTACAAAATTTGGTACACGAATTGATTTCCAAACGTCAAGAAGTTATTATACCTCCGATAGTGCCGAAAATTATAGAATATCAACAATTCGCTTGTCAATGTGGTTGTGGTTATCTTCAACAAGCGGCTTACCCCACTAACATTAATGCGCCGATACAATTCGGTTCGGAAGTGACGGCATTGGTCAGCTATTTTAACGTTTTTCAGTACATTCCTTATCAACGTTTAAAATTGCTTTTCAAAGATATTTTAAACCTTTCGATAAGTGAAGGCAGCATCAAAAATCTGTTAAAAAAAGGAGCAGACAAAGCAGACCCCATTTATCAGGCAATTTTTGAAAATGTCAAACAATCCTCCTATGTCGGCAGTGATGAAACTGGTGCCAAAGTAAACGGAGAAAAATGGTGGATTTGGGTTTGGCAAAATATATCGAATACATTTTTGAAAGCCTCTCCAAGCCTTGGTTTTGCTACGGTAGAGCAAGTTTTCCCCGAAGGGTTACCCGACACAATTATCGGTTCTGGCCGTTTGGCAGCACAGTTGAAAATCACCTCAAAAGCCAAGCAACTTTGCCTTCCACATTTGTTTCGAGATTTGAATTATCTCCTTGATGTGGAGGAACTGGAGTGGGCGCAAAAGTTTAAAGATTTGCTCAAAGAAGCATTGGATTTAAACCGAGTTTGCCTTACCGAAAACCTACCTTGTTTTCATGGTGAATTCGAAGTGCAAAATTTAGAGGACAAACTCAATAAATTACTTGTCTTTCCTATTATCAAAAAGCAGCACCCTCTAACGCTCACTTTTCAAACGCAGATGATGAAAAACCGCAACCATCTGTTTACTTTCCTTTATCATTTGGATGTTCCTCCCGATAATAACGCATTGGAAAGAGCCATTCGAAATGTAAAAGTTAAACAAAAAATATCAGGTCAATTCAAGTCGGGACAGGACATCTTCTGTGTTCTGCGCTCCGTTATTGATACATTGAGAAAAAGAGAACTTGATGTTCTTGATAACCTCAAGATTATAATGGCTTCTTAGTACCTGAGTAGTTACGCTTGTAGACTTTTATAAAACGTAAAACAAGAGAATGATAAAAACATTAAATCAGCAGATGGGACATACGCAAAATTCTTTACACTTTTCAGCACTTGAAAGAGCGCAATATTTAGAAAAGCTCAAAACGGAAACCTTTGATTTAGTTGTTATTGGTGGTGGTGCAACAGGCTGTGGTATCGCCTTGGATGCAGCTTCTCGCGGCATGAAAATTGCGCTGGTCGAGAAGGAAGATTTTGCCTCAGGAACGAGTAGCAAATCAACCAAATTAATTCATGGCGGACTCCGTTATTTGAAGCAATTTGAGTTCGGATTGGTGCGTGAATCAGGGTCAGAACGGGCAATTGTCCACCGACTAGCTCCGCATTTGGTTTTGCCAGAGAAGATGCTCTTGCCAATTATTGAAGATGGAACGTATGGAAAATTAGCGGCTTCCTTTGGCCTATTTGTCTATGACGTGATGGCTGGTGTAAGTGGCGATGACCGCCGTAAAATGTTGGATAAAGCCGAAACTTTAGCAAAAGAACCTCTGCTCGATGAGTCGATTTTGAAAGGTGGCTGCTTATACGCGGAATATCGAACGGATGATGCCCGATTGACAATTGAGGTTATGAAAACAGCGGTTTCTTACGGTGCAATTGCATTGAATTACTGTGCAGCGACAGGCTTTGTTTATGAAAATGAAACGGTTAAAGGTATACAATGCGTTGACAACTTGACCGGTAATAATTTTGAAATTAAGGCGCATCAGGTCGTTTCAGCAGGCGGACCTTGGGTCGATAAATTGCGGAAAGCAAATGATTCTTTAAAAGGAAAACGCCTACATTTAACCAAAGGCGTTCACCTCGTTTTTCCACATGAAAAATTACCGCTGCGGCATTCTGTTTATTTTGATGTGCCTGATGGACGAATGATTTTTGCCATTCCAAGAGGAAAAATTACTTACGTTGGAACGACCGATACAGAGTACAAAGGAGATTTGGATAGAGTGGTTGCGACAAAAGCGGATGCTGAATATTTGTTGAATGCAGTGACCCATGCTTTTCCGTCGATTCAGTTGTCGGAAGCGGATATTGTTTCCAATTGGGCAGGACTACGACCTTTAATTCATGAAGATGGAAAATCGCCATCGGAGTTGTCGCGGAAGGACGAAATTTTTGAATCGCCAACGGGTTTAATTTCGATTGCGGGTGGAAAATTGACGGGATATCGAAAAATGGCGCAACGCATTGTAGATTTGGTGGACAAGCGTTTGGAGGAAAATTTTAAAGATTGTCAAACGGAAGATATTTATTTGACTACCAATTCTCTAGAAAGTTCGAAAGATGTCCAAGACCATATTTCTAATTTAGAAAAAACCGTTAAAAATCAGGGATTGGACGCTTATCACGCTTGGTATTTGACGACGACTTACGGTAAAGAAGCGGAAGTGATTTTAAATAAAATGAAAGACTTTTCGGATGCGTCAGAAATTGCCTTAGCCCGTGCAGAAGCGTGGTTTGGCGTCAATTTTGAAATGGTGAATAGTCTGGAAGATTTCTTTGTACGACGAACGGGGCGGTTGTATTTTGACATCAAAAGTATTGCAATTGTAAGGAAGGCAGTAGTCGCTGATTTACAAAATTATCTGAATTGGACGGCGGAACATTTAGCCTCAGAACAACAGCGATTGGATGATTTGTTATTTGATGCAATGAATTATTATCAAAAAGAATTGCCCGCGCAAACGGTCTGATTTTTTATTGAAATCCTACTGTGTTCCTATGGGATTTTAAGGGGTAAAACGGTTTGCAAAAACCATTTTTACCCCTTAAAAATATTACCCGCATTGCCTGCGGCAATGCGGGTAATATTTTTTGAAGTTCGAAAACCTTGCGATTTTCTCACTTAATCAAACTCCCCTTGTTCATAATAAGAGCTCCCCCCTAACTTTACAACACACTCATTTTATTTCAATAGCCTCAACAGACATCCTTAAACGACTTCTTAGAAATTATTTAACCATGATAGGAGAGAATATTATTTTAAAATCAGCCTATATCAAATTAGGAAATACCGTTTTAGAACAACTACAACATTCGTTAAAAAACGGTTTTACCATCACTATCGGTGGCGAATCGGGTTGTGGAAAATCGACCTTAGCCACGTCCTTAAAGACGGCTTTGGAAACACAGGGATATGCCGTTCAAGTGCTGCACATGGATGATTATTTTCATCGACCGCCCCAGGATACGCACAATCGTCGTTTAGAAAATTTAGAAAATGTAGGAACGAGCGAGGTCAATTTAGCCCTTTTACAAGAACATATTCAAGCCTATCAAGCAGGCGCAAAAACCATTACCAAACCATTGGTTCATTTTCAGAAAAACAGAATTACTTCGGAAGTTATGACTTTTTCCGAACCCTCTATTTTATTGATTGAAGGCACTTATGTTACCCATTTGAAGAAGATTGATGTGCAGATTTTTTTAAATAAAAACTATAAAGATACCTACGAAGCGCGCATGGACCGAGGGCG
>JBLHWU010000374.1:0-3628 GCA_047629355.1 Saprospiraceae bacterium
ATAAAGAAGCCTCTTTTCCTGGCAAAGGAAATAAAACGATGAACGATACAGAACGGAAAATATTACATTTAGAACGCCAACCAAAAGAGAAAGAATTAGAGGTGGAAATCTTAAAAAAAGCAGTGCACATTTTTTCAGATACCGGCAAGAAATTTAGGACTTTATAGAAAATCATAAAGATGAATTTCCTGTTAAAAAAATGTGCGAAGTTTTAGGTGTTAGTACTAGTGGTTATTACTATTGGCAAGCGGAATTGAAAGATGATTGTAAAACACCGGAGTTGTTTTTCACCACAAATCAAACTTTACCACGCGATGGCGCGATGTTTTTTCACCAAAGAATGATGGCATCAACGACTGCTTCACGATTTATTCTAATAATGAATTTTTGAGTGTGAAAACATTCGCCGTTTATGACCGTTGGGGAAGTTATTTTTTCACCGTTACTTAACAAGGTTTTATTGCAAATCCGCCAATCGTTTCTTCACTTCATTAATCACTTCCCGTTGCAATTTAATCTCCTTTTTCTTCGCCTCTTGGTCCAAAATATTTTGCTCAACATTTGATGCCATCTTTGGAATCAAAGATTCGGCTCCGTCGATTTTTTTTAAATAATTGCCATTTTGCTTAACCAATTTTTTTAAATTATTTTTCAACGATTTTAATGCTTTTGCATCTTCTTCTGTTTCGATAGCTTGCTTTGTTGATTCTTGGTCATCGGCATTTTGTACAAGCGCAGCATTCATATCAATAATTAGTTGTTTGGCATTAGCCGTTTTTTTATGATAAGTTTCGTTTTGTTTTGCCAATCTCGACAAACCATTTTCAAAACCTTTCATCGTTTTCTTCTCGCCTTTCAGTTCCAACTCTGTTTTCTTTTTAGAAATATGCAAACCGTATCGCAGCATAAATTTTTGTGCTGCTTCATAACTTTTTTGAGAAACCGTATCTTCCGATAAGAAATTTCCATCTCCCAAATCAAACCAAACGATGTGTTCTGCATCGTCGCCCACCTCTTCTGTACGCGCGTACAAGTTAATCAATTTGATTCCATTAATATGCACGTCGCGGAAGCTTTCCGTCAGGTACACATCACTTTTCTTGATTTTCTTGGTCTTCGCATCCATTTCTTTCAAATACGTTTTCCACCATTTTTCGGCATCTTTATCATCCGTATTTGGCAAGACAATTGATAGCGCAGGGAAGACACCTGCAATCATAGAACGCTCACTTTCTTCGACTTGTGCATAGGAAAAAGTATAAACGAATAGCAATAAAAAGGTGGAAAGTAATTTTAGCTTTTTCATAAAATAAATAGATTTTTTAAAAGGAAAAAGAATAATACGCTGTAAAGTAAGTTTGTTTAAAGTTTAAGAAGCGAGAGAATCGTAAGATTTTCGAGCTTCAAAAAATACAGTGCGCATTGCCTGCGGCAATGCGGGTGTGCTTGTTACCCTTTAAAATCCACTTGTAAAAATGTAAGATTATTTATTTCGCGTTCCTAAGTCAGAATGGGTAAGTTATTTACTTCCAACTCTTTAAAGACTTAAATTTTAGGGTTAGGTCACAATTAAGTAACGTGTAGTAATTAAACAGGTAAAATTTTTAGACAAGATTTTTTCGATAGTTTTTCTTTAGAAATTCTTGAATAGTTTGTGTTCTTGAAGAAATTTTTAAAGGAAAAATAGCGGAAAAAGAGGTTTATAAAATTACCTGATTAATTGCTACGCGTTACTTAATATACCCTCAAAAATACACATTGTGCTCTTTACAAGTAACATATCGCTGGTTAATGGTGGGTTATTTGACATTTTTTGTTAAAAACGCCGTATTTTTCGGTTAATTTATGTTTTTAACAATATTTTAAAATGGAAAGTTGGGAAAGTGTGGTAATTTCATGTTTTTAAAAATGATAGCTACTAAAAATAGAACGATTTTTGCTTTAAAATACGGTTGATGGTGTACGGTGCACGGCATATGGGCGATTCAAAAAATAATTCTGAGTTTTGGAAGCAACTTTTTATAAAAAAAGAGGTTTTTGAAATGGAAGCGTAATTTAAAATCAGGATGATTTTTAAAATCACCCTGATTTAGTACAGAAATACTAAAAAGAACATGGCAGCAAAAGATAATTACCAGTTACTAATAGAAAAACTCGATGGATTTATTCGCAAATATTACGCGAATCAAATGATTCGAGGTGCGTTGTATTTTACGGCTTTGGTTTTGGTCTTGTTTCTGGGACTGAATTTTCTGGAACACTACTATTACTTTGGTTCGGGCACACGGACGACCTTGTTTTACTCCTTCGTGGGCATAAGTGCTTTGGCGTTTATTGGCTGGATTTTAATGCCGATGTCGCAGTATTTCCGATTGGGGAAAGTGATTTCTCACGAAAAGGCGGCGTCGATTATTGGCGAACATTTTGGTGACGTGAAAGATAAATTATTAAATGTTTTGCAGTTGCGGAGTCAGGCGGAAAGTTCGACAAATCGGGAATTGGTCTTGGCGTCGATTAATCAAAAATCAGATAAAATCAAGCTCGTTCCTTTCAAAAATGCGATTGATTTTTCTCAAAATAAAAGATACTTGCGTTATGCATTGCCGCCGTTAATGTTGCTGTTGGTGGTGTTATTTGCTGCGCCGAGTTTGATAAAAGATAGTACTGCGAGATTGTTGGCGCACGGGGAAGAATTTGAGCGACCTGCGCCGTTTCATTTTTCATTGGAGAATGATGATTTGACGGTTGTGCAATATGAAGATTATCCGTTGACGGTGAAAGTTGATGGAGAAGTTTTACCGAATGAAGTCTTTATTGATGTTGATAATTACCAATATCGGTTGACAAAAGTGGATGCGAATACCTTTACGTATCGCTTTGCGAATGTGCAGAAAGAGACGGATTTTAAATTGTTTTCGAGCGGTGTCAATTCAGCTGATTTTGAATTGAAAGTTTTGAAAAAGCCGAATATCTTAGGTTTTGAAGTAAAATTAAATTACCCGAATTATACAGGAAGACGGGACGAGGATTTGAACAGTATCGGTGATTTAGTTGTGCCTCAGGGAACGACGATTGATTGGGTTTTTAATTCTGAAAATACGGACGAAATTGCGATGCAGTTTTCCAAAAACACAGAAATTACGACGGCAAAACGTTTTTCTGATGAATTGTTTACGTATAAAAAGAAAGCAATTCGAGATGAGACCTATGAGTTGTTTATTTCAAATGATGAACTGCCAAATGCAGATTCTATTACTTATACAATCTCCGTAATTCCAGATTTGTACCCAACAATTAAAGCGGAGAAGTTTCAAGATAGCTTGGATGCCAAATTGATGTATTTTGTGGGTGATGCGAATGACGATTATGGCTTATTGAGTGTGTCTTTTAATTATGAAATTAAAAAAGAAAAGGGCTCAAAAGGTGAATTACAGCGCTTGAAATTAAATAAACCAAAGGGTAGAAATGCGCAGTTTACACACACATTTGATGTCGCTCTACTGGAATTAGAACCAGGTGATGAAGTCAATTATTACTTTGAAACCTTTGATAATGATGGCGTAAATGGTAGCAAATCAGCGCGCACGAATTTGATGGTTTATGAAATGCCAACGATTGAGGAATTTGA
>JBLHWU010000375.1:0-3622 GCA_047629355.1 Saprospiraceae bacterium
TCATCAATAAAAATGCTCCAATAGATTTTTTGACTCCTGAGCAACAATTAGCCCTGTTGGATAAAAAAGGTAATTTCCGCATTTGGCTGTATAAAATGTTACTGTTTGAAGCGGTGTATTATGGTGAAAAATCTTGTAAAGGCAAGGAACAAAAGCAGTACTTTGCTAGCCCCATAACTAGACCTAAAAAACAAAAACCCTCATAAATCATTGATTTACAAGGGTTTAGCTTTTAAAATGTGGTCCCACAAGGACTTGAACCTTGGGCCACCTGATTATGAGTCAGGTGCTCTAACCAACTGAGCTATAGGACCTAAAAGTTTGCAAATCTAAGCAATAGATTTTCTTCATGCAAGACATTTAAAAATATTATTTGCTTGAAACCACATGCACATCCATAGTTGGATATGGAATACCGATTTTTTGCTTATCAAATTCCTTCTTCACATGCTCTTGCATATAAAAGAATGCATCCCAATAATGTTCACTTTTGACAAATGGACGAGTATTTAAATTGACTGAACTATCTCCTAATTCTCCTACGACAACTCCTTGCTTTGGTTCATCCAGAATCCATTCGCATCTTTTTCCTACCTCCAAAATAGCTTGTCGAGCTTTATCAATATCATCACCATAACCAATTCCAAAAGTCAATTCTACTCCAATTTCTCCTTGACCTGAAATATTAGTGATCACATTACTCGTCACCACTCCGTTGGGAACAATAATTCTTTTGTTATCTAAAGTCGCTAATACCGTATTGAATACTTGTACTCCTTCAACAGTACCCGTTTGTCCGCCTCCAATTTCTACTAAATCTCCAACTTTGTAAGGTTTAAAAATCAAAATTAGAACACCACTCGCAAAATGACCAAGACTTCCTTGCAATGCCAAACCGATTGCAAACGCTAATGCTCCAAAAATAGCAACAAATGAAGTGGTCTCTATTCCAAACATTTCCGCTACACTTATTAAAAGCATAACCTTAAGGCCGACACCTACCAATGATCCTAAAAATGGTTGAATCGTTTTATCAATCCCATTCTTTTTCATCATCTTTTGGACTCCACTTACAATCATTCCTATAACCCAAAAGCCAAGAATTAATGTAAGAATTGCGCCCACTACTCTAGGTGCATAGCTGGTTACTAAATCTGAAAATTTTTCGAGGTTAAAGAGGTTATCCATTTGTTTATAAATTTTTTATTAAAATAATACAGTTAAAAAATAGTTAATATACGTTCTTCTGACGGAGCTTTTTCCAAAAAGCCACACTTAACTTTATATAAAAAAACTACATATTATTATAAATAGTGCACAATGATTAATCGGGTAAATTTTAGAATTAATAGTTTTTTGGATAGTTTTTCTCAGAGAATCAATTCATAGCCTGTGTTCCGTATTTATTTTTCTAAGAAAATAGCGAAAAAAGATAGCTATAAAGTATCCGATTAATCATTGCGCACTACTCACCTTTCTTTTGGTATCGTAATTCCCTCAATACTTCGTTTCAATTATAAAAACTTATTACTAATCTTGTGTTCATTCCTTACCAGATTACAATCATCTTAAACTTCAAATAAATATCTTTTTTTAAAAACCACTTTCTAGTATACTATTGTATTTTGCAATTGGATACATTTGAAATTTATTTTCTAAACAACATAAGTCAATCTAGTTTGTTTTTGATTCCGTATAGCACTTTAATACTCCATGCTGTGGACAAGGAAATAAAATGGAAATTTTACTAGACCTTGTTCTAATTATATTTTCACCCAATTCTAATTTTAACAATCATGAAAGAAAAACGTACTCGATTTACAAAATTATTAGTTGCTAACCGAGGAGAGATTGCCATCCGAATTCTTCGAGCCGGCTCAGAGTTAAAATTAAGAACTGTTGCGATATATACCTATGAGGATCGATATTCATTACATCGTTACAAAGCCGACGAAGCATATCAAATTGGTGAACAAGATGATCCGCTCAAACCATATTTGGACATCGAAAAAATCATTCAAGTCGCTAAGAAAAATGATGTCGATGCCATTCATCCTGGCTACGGATTTTTATCGGAAAATGTTCAATTCGCCCGACGATGTCGAGAGGAAGGAATTATTTTTATAGGCCCATCTCCTGAAGTAATGGATAAATTGGGAGACAAGGTTGCTGCAAAAAAGATCGCACGAGCAGTCAATGTCCCTCTGATTGAAGACAGTAAAAAAAAGCTAACCTCTGAAGAAATTATTCTCGAAGAAGCTAACCGAATCGGTTTTCCCATCATGGTAAAAGCTGCAGCAGGTGGTGGTGGTCGTGGGATGAGAGTTGTACGAGATCCAAAATCATTAGTGAAAGCATTCAACGAAGCCAAAGGTGAAGCTAAAACTGCCTTCGGAGATGACACGATTTTTTTGGAAAAATTTGTCGAAAATCCCAAGCATGTCGAAGTACAAATCCTTGGTGATCAATATGGAAACATCGTCCATCTTTACGAACGAGATTGCTCTGTTCAACGACGTTTTCAAAAAGTAGTTGAAGTCGCTCCTTGCGTCGATCTCAAGCAAACGACCAAAGATAAACTCTACGAATACGCTTTAAGAATTGCTCGCCAAGTTGGTTATTCCAACGCTGGAACGGTAGAGTTTTTAATAGATAAAAAAGAAAATATTTACTTCATCGAAGTGAATCCACGTATCCAAGTGGAACATACTATTACCGAAGAAATTACTGGGATTGATATTGTCGCTTCGCAAATTTTTATTGCGATGGGCTATCCGCTTTCTCATCGAACGATGGAAATTTCGAAACAAGAAGATGTTAAATGTACTGGTTACGCGATTCAATGTCGAGTCACGACAGAGAACCCTGCGGAAGGTTTCAAACCTGATTATGGAACAATTGTCGCTTATCGAAGTGCAGGTGGATTTGGCATTCGACTAGATGCAGGAAGTGCTTATGCTGGCGCAAAAATTTCTCCTTTCTTCGATTCGATGTTGGTAAAAGTTACGGCCAAAGGTCGTTCACTCAAAGGGGTTTGCGAACGCTTACAAAGAGCTTTGGCGGAATTTAGAATTCGAGGAGTAAATACAAATATTGGTTTTTTACAAAATCTATTGCGCAACGAAACTTTTCAAAAAGGAGAAGCACGTGTCAACTTTATTACCGATCATCCTGACTTGATGAACATCCCTCGATTTATGGATCGAGGAACTAAAATGTTGAGTTACCTTTCTGATGTAATTGTCAATGGAAATCAAGATGTGAAATTCGTTGATCCTAATAAAAAATTTCGGACACCAATTGTTCCAGCCTTCGATGATTCAATGGAATATCCAAAAGGAACCAAAGATTTACTAGAACAAATTGGTCGAGAGAAATTTGTCAAGTGGGTAAAAAATAGAAAAGAAATTTTATTTACCGACACCACTTTTAGAGATGCACATCAATCACTTTTAGCCACGCGTGTTCGAACCAAAGACTTGCTGAATGTTGCTGAAAGTTTTGCGCGCAATCATGCGCAAAGTGTTTTTAGTATGGAAGTTTGGGGAGGTGCGACATTTGATGTTTGCATGAGATTTCTAAAAGAAGATCCTTGGGTTCGCTTGGCAAAAATTAGAGAAGC
>JBLHWU010000376.1:0-3600 GCA_047629355.1 Saprospiraceae bacterium
AGAATGAATGCACCCCGCACCTTTCAGTTGTAGCTACTCGCCTAACATTCCAGAGTTGTTACAACAGCTCAATTGTTCCATTGCCATTTCCACTTACCAAGCTGGAAAAGTCGTTTTTTTAAGTCCAAAAAATAGCGATAAATTAGTTCAGCTACCCCGAACTTTTGCCAAAGCAATGGGCATCGCACTTGACGGCGACAAAATGGCAATTGCCTGCAAAGATGAAGTGGTCTTACTGAAAAACTCTAAGGGTTTAGCGGTTCATTACCCTAATAAACCCCACACTTACGACGCTTTGTACATGCCGCGGCTCACTTACCACACTGGCGCGCTCGATGTCCACGATTTAGATTTTGCTAAAAATGGCGACCTTTTAGAGGTCAATACCTCCTTTTCCTGTATTATTAAAATTGATGAAAATTATAGTTTTACCCCCATTCGGAAACCAGCATTTATTTCAAAATTGGGTAGTGTAAGTAGTATAACAAATGTGCACCACCATTTATTGAAAAAGTGATTTGTTACTGTGTAAACGAAGGTTTTTTAAGTTTGAGCAGCGAGAAAATCGTAAGGTTTTCGAGCTTCAAAAAACACCGTGCGCGTTGCCTGCGGCAATGCGGGAGGGGTATTAAGGGACAAAAACGATTTTTGCAAAATCGTTTTTATCCCTTAAAAATCCCTTTGATAAACAAAAGCACCTAAACTGTAAAAGTGCACATTTGTGGCACTACCAAAAAGTCAAACAAGTTCTCTCGGAAGATTCGTCAGTTTAAATTTTTGGCAAAAACCATGAAACGGCTAATTACGACTCAGCAATTTCAGCAATTATCACTTGCTAAGCAGCAAAAAATGATTGCTAAATTTCAGCAATTGCACGAAACAATTAGACCGTACTTTAATGCGGCGCAAATTCGCAAAACGGTAGCAGGTGCGGCGATGTTTTCAGGATTGGCGGTTGATTCCGTCAATGCACAATTTGCTGAGCCGGTGACCAATCCATTTAATTTAATGGGTATAGTAGGCTTACAATTTCCTACTTTGGCGGACATAGACGGTGATGGTGACCTGGATTTGATGACCACGACCTACAACAATACCACGTACCAGGCGAACATTGAATTTGTCGAAAACATTGAAACTCCCGACTTTCCAGCGTTTTCTACGACTCCCCAAATTGGTCCTTTTGGCATTGACTTTTCCTTAGTCGAGCAAGGCGCGCTTTACGATTTTGATTTAGCAGACATGGACAATGATGGCGACTTGGATTTGCTACTCGGAAATTACGGGTATAATGTGGGTGAGTTTTTATATTATGAAAATACTGGAACTGCCCAAGAGCCTGCTTTTGCAACACCTCAACTTAATCCTTTTGGGTTGACGAATACTTATCAATCTGCTTTACCTACGATTATTGATATTAATATTGATGGAGATTTTGACATTTTAGCTTCCGAATATTATGGGATAATCCAGTATTTTGAAAATGTAGGAACACCTGAAGCACCCAATTTTGTGGCAGTAGTGGCTAATCCCTTTGGCTTAACTCGAGCAACCAGGTCCTATATTACTATCTTCGACCTGGCAGATATAGATGGAAATGGGTATGCTGATATTTTGATGGCAAATCTTCAAGATTCTGGACTTGCACTCAATTATCAGGAAAATATAGGGACAGCTTCTATGCCTGAATTTGGTCCCGCAAGCACGGAAAATCCGCTCAATTTTGAGCCTGCTGATAATTTTATTTTCTTACCAGCAATGGATGATTTGGATGATGATGGAGATATTGATGTACTGCTAAATGTTACTGATTCTGACAATTACAGCACTTCTTGGATGTATTTTGAAAACCTCTCTATTGTCAATGCGACCAACGACTTAGCTAATGAAGTTGAAGTACAAATTTTCCCAAATCCAACTGGAGATTTATTGATGGTAAAAGCGCATTTTGAAAAAACTATTAAAAAATTGACTATCGAAATTTACGGCGCATCAGGTCTACAAGTTTTTATAGAAAATAGAGGCAATCATAGCGGAGAATTAAACTTCCAGACCAATACTTCGGCTTATGCCAATGGCTTGTATTTGATAAAAACCCAAGCAGATGGTCGGTTTTCGACGTTGAAATTTATGAAGGAATAATCATAAGTAAGTGATTTTAAAAATCACCATGTTTTTCCTCTTTCCTTACATCCGATATTCCCGTCCCCCATTGTTTTCCTTCAATTTATCCTCTTCTTTAAACAAGGAACTATACACATCTTTTCGACACAAAGCCGCCTTATTCTCTGCAAAATTACATCCTTTAAAATCTACCAAAACAGTATCAAATGAATGGTCGAAAACAGCACTTCCTCGCGCTTGCGCTATATTTTTCAAGAAACTACAATTGAGTAATTTTACCTCATCAATTCCAGTCATGTTGAAATTAAAGATGCCTGCTCCATTATTACTTTCATTGCCTTCAAAAACACAGTCTTTAAAATAAGTAAAAACAACTCCGCGATTGTGGCAGCTGTTATAAACTGCACCGCCATCCAAATTCGCAATATTATTGATAAAAGAACAGTCATTAACGGAAACTTCACATTTTCCACTCATTCCATTATTGTAAATTGCACCACCATCAATCGCATGGTTGTTGCTAAAAAAGCAGTTCGAAATCGTTGGATTAGACTCTCCAAAACTACCGTCATTGTACCAACCCGCACCCGACCGCGACCGATGCCCATGCCATGCCTGCCAAGCCTTTGCACAACCGCTAATGATGTGAAAACCATCAACAATTGTCTCTTCACTCACATTGCGTGTATAAATGACATTGAAACTGTTGTCTTCTATCCCCTTTCCACCAATTTCTCCGCTTAAAACCGTCACATTATTCAACAGATTTCGCTGATTTAAAAACAATTCATTGCCTTTAAAACTGCCATATAATTTCACCCCATCTGGAACATTAAACGATTGATGTCGATCCTTACTTTTAGTCGGTTTGTAGGTGCCCGCAGCCACCCAAATTTCCGTTCCTGCCTCTGCGTTCCGCAAAACAGTGGCTAAATCTCCAGAAGCCTTCTTCCAAGAAATGCCATTGCCGATGCCATATGGTTTTACATAAATAATCTTAGCTTCTAAGGACGAAAATACGCCCGTCATTATTAGTAAAAAAAGCCAGCGCGACCTGCTGTAACGGGACGCGCTCATCGCAAATATTTGTAAATAATTCATGTTTTAAGCTTTAGCCCAATAGGAATGCAAACAAAAATTTAAAGGGTAGAAATGCAGCATTTTTTTTGGTGATGCTGGATTGATTTGCATTATTATTCCATTGGTAATTGTCAAAATTTTGCGTGGTCAACACCACCGTTTCGCCTTTGCAAAACTAGTTTTGACCTATAATTCCTAGTTCAAGTCGGGCATAAACAGTAAGGCAATTACAATTAATAAATTGGACGTTTTAGGCTAGTCATTTTTCGTTCTAAGCTGAAAACTCAACAGATTTTAGAGATAATTAAGTTTAATAAAAATTTGCACATGTTTTTGATTAACAAAGGGGTTTTAGGGGAGAGAAAAATTGGGTTTTTATAAAAACTCAATTTTTCT
>JBLHWU010000377.1:0-3563 GCA_047629355.1 Saprospiraceae bacterium
CCCTTCTAAAAAACACAAAAAATAGTTCCGTAACGAAGGCTATGCAACGATTTTTTGAATTCTTTAGAAGAAAAAATTACGGCGCATTATGGTCCAACTTATTAAATCGTTTTTACTTAGTAACGGTGAAAAAATAACTTCCCCAACTGGTCAGGACAAATTATCCTCAATTTTCACTTGAAATCAGTCAAAGTATCAACAATTATCCTTCTTTCAAGCAAAAGCTGAGAAAAATTATCCTCTGTCCAGTTGAGTAACTTATTTTTTCATCGTTACTTAGTAATAGTCAAAGAATAAGTCCGCCATTTAGCACCATTTATTTTGGTCTTTTTCTCCACTTCGGTCGAAATGACGAGAAATCTTTACTCTTGAAATCAGCGTTAAGGAGGTTACCATAATTATCTCTACATAATGAATATTAGACTTACTTACCCTTAAATAAATAACGCGTAGCAATTAATTAGGTAATTTTATAAATATCTTTTTCGCTATTTTCCTTGAAAAATATTTAAATTTCATACAAGCATTTTAAAGGGCAACAGTTCTATTGTTCAATTCCTTTTATTTACTTCTATCCAAAGAAATTTGTCACTCGTCGGTTAATTCATCGCTTTTTAAACCTAATCCTTAGTTTTGTTGTTCCTTTTCCACCATATTTAAGTAGACACCCTCAAATAATCAACACCTAAGTAACGGTAAAATAATAAGTCCGCCAACTAACAACGTTTATTTTGTTCTTAGTTTTTACTTTTTAAATAGGAATTATCTCTACATAATAACTGTTTCAAAAGTGGAAAATAAGGACAAAAGAAATACTTGGTAGTTGGCGGAGTTATTATTTTACCGTTACTAAGTAGATAACTTAATTTCAAATATCTTTTTTCCAATGCTTGAAGTACAAAATTTAACAAAAACCTATAATAGCGGTAGCAAATCATTGACAGTTTTAGATGGTGTCAATTTTAAATTGAATCCGGGCGATACTTTTTCCATCGTTGGTCCTTCTGGTAGTGGAAAAACAACATTATTGGGACTTTGTGCAGGTCTTGACCGTGCTTCTGCCGGTTCCGTAATTCTAAATGACCTCGCATTGGATAATTTAAATGAAGACGAACGGGCTTCGGTGCGCAATCAACATGTCGGATTTATTTTTCAAAATTTCCAACTTATTCCAACCTTAACTGCTTTAGAAAATGTGATGGTTCCTTTAGAATTGCGTGGCGAAAGAAATGCTGCGAAAGCCTCAATGGAATTGCTCGACCGCGTTGGTTTGGCCGCGCGATACGACCACTACCCTACGCAGCTTTCTGGTGGCGAACAACAGCGGGTATCCTTAGCTCGTGCTTTTTCTAATCGTCCAAAAATCTTGTTTGCGGATGAACCAACGGGTAATTTGGATGCAGAAACAAGTGCAAAAGTCGAAGAACTTATTTTTGAAATTAATAAATCAGCTGGCACTACTTTAGTCCTGGTCACGCACGATTTGGATTTGGCAGCAAAGACGGAGAAGGTGATGAAATTGCGGGGTGGAAAAGTAGTGAGTTCCTAAATAGATTTTTGGACATTTAGCTATTTGGACATTCTGACACTCTCCGAATATCTAAATGTCCAAAAATCTAAAAATCCAATTTTCCATGAAAAAACAAAACCTACCGACCAAAATTTGTGTTACGTGCGAGAAGCCGTTTACTTGGCGAAAAAAATGGGCGAAAGTTTGGGACGATGTCAAATATTGTAGCGAACGATGCCGCCGTAACAAGCGTAAAAATGACCACGATTAATTTAGTTTTTCCACACCAACTTTTCCAACAAAGTCCGCTTTTAGAGAATGGCTTTCCTATTTACCTTATCGAAGAGTTTTTATTTTTCAAACAATATCCATTTCATCAACAAAAAATCGCGTATCATCGGGCGACGATGCAGTTTTATAAAGACTTCTTGCGTGAAAAGGGTCTGGAAGTGCATTATATTGAATCTATTGACAACCAGTCAGATATACGGGTTTTCCTTTCTGAAATTTCAAAAAAAAACATTGCTAAAATCCAGTATTTAGATACGACGGATTACTTATTAGAAAGACGCATTTCGGCGGTTTCTAAAAAAATGAATATTGAAATTGAGCAGCATCCGACGCAGTTATTTTTAAATACAAAAACGGATTTGTCTACTTTTTTCAGGAAAGATAAAAAACGGTATTTTCACAATAGCTTTTACATTGAACAACGAAAAAAACATCAGATTCTTGTCGATGAACGCAATGAACCTGCGGGCGGAAAATGGAGTTTTGATAGTGAAAATCGAAAGAAATATCCTAAAGGAAAGACGCCACCGCCGATTCAATATCCTAAAAATGACACCTATTATGAAGAAGCCAAAACTTACGTTGAAACGCATTTTTCCGACCATTACGGAACACTAACTGCTGCCCCACTCTATCCTTTAAATTATAAATCGGCTAACGAATGGTTGAATAATTTCTTAGAACAGCGCTTTTTAGAATTTGGTCCTTATGAAGATGCGATTGTTGTTGAACAGTCCATTTTAAATCATAGCGTCCTCACCCCAATGCTCAATATTGGATTGTTGACGCCACAAGAAATTATTGAAACGACGCTACAATTTTCTAAAAAAAATGACATTCCACTGAATTCTACAGAAGGTTTTGTTCGTCAAATAATCGGTTGGCGCGAGTTCATTCGAGGCATGTATGAAGCGCGAGGAACGGATGAGCGGACGATGAATTTTTGGAAATTCAAACGCAAGATTCCGAAGTCTTTTTACAACGGTACGACGGGCATTCCACCGATTGATGAAACGATAAAAAAGTTACTAAAAACAGGTTATTCTCACCACATTGAGCGGCTGATGGTCTTAGGTAATTTTATGCTACTCTGCGAATTTGACCCCGACGATGTACACCAGTGGTTTATGGAAATGTATATCGACGCTTACGATTGGGTGATGGTGCCAAATGTCTACGGCATGAGCCAATTTGCGGACGGCGGATTGATGGCGACGAAACCGTATATTAGCGGTAGCAATTACCTGAAGAAGATGGGTAATTTTAAAAAAGGAGATTGGCAACCTATTTGGGACGGACTCTTTTGGCGGTTTATGGATGGGCATCGAGATTTCTTTTTGTCGAATCCACGCTTGGGCATGTTGGTGCGGATGTTTGATAAAATGGATGAGCAAAAACGGGAACAGCATTTGTTGAATGCGGAAAATTATTTAAAGAGTTTATAAAGTGTATTGAAGTGTTTATGTTGTCAGATGAAAAAGTAAATCACTGAAAACTCAACAGATTTTAAAAATGGTCGATTTTTTAT
This sequence comes from Saprospiraceae bacterium, assembly GCA_047629355.1. GTDB lineage: Bacteria > Bacteroidota > Bacteroidia > Chitinophagales > Saprospiraceae > CAYUNA01. The sequence continues at coordinate 3,330 of JBLHWU010000377.1, forward strand.
GAAAATGACCAAGTTCAACTCAGCATGAAGTAGTAAATGGTAACAAGAGGTTGCTAAAAAATTAAGAAACGAGAAAATCGCAAGATTTTCGAGCTTCAAAAAATACAATGCGCGCTGCCTGCGGCACATTGGGAGCATTCAAAAAAAATCACATATAAAACTCTTGACAAAAATTGCTTTTATCCTTTACCTTTTTATAGACACAAAATTGAGTGACTAAATCAAGAATAAAAA
>JBLHWU010000378.1:0-3553 GCA_047629355.1 Saprospiraceae bacterium
TAATCCTGATAATCTTTTTATTCTTGATTTAGTCACTCAATTTTGTGTCTATAAAAAGGTAAAGGATAAAAGCAATTTTTGTCAAGAGTTTTATATGTGATTTTTTTTGAATGCTCCCAATGCGCCGCAGGCGGCGCGCTTGGTCTCTTGAGGGTGAAAAGTCGTTTTACAACGACTTTTCACCCTCAAATTTCCTGAGATTAGGTGCTTTTTATTTTATTAAAAATCTGCTGAGTTTTCAGTTACTAAGTACTTATTTCACTAGTTTTTTAGTCTAGCTCATATTTAGCAATATAGGATACAACGTCTCCGCCGATATAAAGATTATTGTTGAATTCCTTTACTGCACCCGCTTCCATTACGGATTCCCCAGAAGTATCAAATAAGGTTTGTATTATTTTGCCGTTCTCGGAAATTTCTAAAATCATCCCGAATTTTTTGGCTTTTGGCTGTACAAAAGAAGGTAAACCATAAACTAGCTTTTTCATTCCCTTTTTTGGATGAATGTCATCCAATTCGTCATTTCTTCTTGTCGTAAATCCCACCCAAAAGTTGCCATTCTCTCTTCGGGAGATATTATTTGGAAATCCTGCTAAATTATCTAAAAAGACCTCAGATGTTCCCACCTTCTCGCCTTTTAACCAGTATTTCAAAATTCTATATTTTGAAGTTTCAGACAATAAAAGAAAAGACTCGTCGGCTGATAATTCCAGCCCATTCGCGAAATAATTTCCATTGGAGATAGTCTTAATTACCTTAGTTTTAGGGTCAAAACGGTAAACCCCACCAGTCGGCTTTAATTCTAAAAAAAGTTTGTTAATGTATTTGGGTGAAGTTGTATTTTTAGAGGAAAGATTGGCAAAATATATTTTTCCATCCGACGCTATCGTTAATCCAGACCCCATTAATATCGGTCGTCCGTCCGCATCTTTTGAAACGAGTACTGTTGTATTTTTATTTTGGTCTATTTGGACTAATCCTACACCATTTATCAATGCAATTAAATTTCCTTCTCTATCAAATTGCATTCCTGTAACCCAAGAATCCGTACTTAAAAATTCTTCAACCTTTCCTTCTGGCGAAATTTTTAGAATCGCTCCTTGTGAAAAATCTTTTTCTCCTTTATGAACGCCACAATACGTATTTCCAGAAGCGTCAAAGGCAAATTCTTCTGGGCCATTCCATTCTCCTAAATCAATTTTCGAAACAGTTGCTAATTTTTCATTTAATTGAAGCGCTCCTTCGAATGTTGGTTTTACTGGTGGCTGCCAAACTTCGGGATGTATCGCACATCCATTGATAAAGATGGAGGAAATCAAAAAGAGCACCAGAAGAATAAAGCTGTTTAAAAGAATTTTGAATAAGTTCATTACTGTATTTTTTTATGATTTAATACCGCAAAATTATGGGGTATCTTTACCATAGTCATTTACATATGTAAAGAACGAAAATTATTTTTTCGACATTTTATTTCTTACTCTGCTAAGCTGTGTTGGGCTAATACCTAAATAGGAAGCAATATGATATTGAGGGATTTTCATCTCCAGACCTGGGAATTCTTCCCGCAAAATTAAATAGCGTTTTTCGGCGTCTAACAAAGCCATTTCTAATTCTTTTTTCTCTTTTTCGAGAAAATAATATTCTGCAATTTTTCGACCTAATCTTTCAAAGTCATGATGTTTAGTATACAGTAATTCAATTTCATGAAAAGGGGCTTTCCATATTTTGCATTCAGTTAAAGTCTTTTGAGCAATCTTATTTTTTTGTTTGGTCAAAAGGGAAGTATAAGCTCCAATTAAAGTTGGTCCTACAAAAAACTGTTTATTATATTCTTTACCTTCTTTGTTTACAAAAAAAGCTCTCATTACGCCTGTTTCAAGAAATCCTATTTGTTGGGCATATTTTCCTTCATCAACAAAAAATTCCTCCTTTTTTAAAAGAATGGGGGAAAATAATTCTGAGCATTCACCAATAGCCTCTTTACTGAGCGGACTGATTTGATTGAGGTAATTTATTAATTTTTCCATGCGGTTAAACTAAGGAAAAGGAACATAAGAATCAGGTAAGGAACGCGGAAAAAATAAATTTAGATTATTGACAGAATATCTTGCTCTCAGTTTTCACTTTGAAAATGCTCCCATACGGGCAGGCTATTATATCAACATAATGAGGTGGTTCAATTTAAATAATTTCTCGAATGAGGCAATCTCGTTCTAATAATGTGGAGGATACTCAAGTGGGACTTCGTCCAGGCATGTGTTTATAAGAGACTCGAAACTTCTTCACCCCCTCTAATAACTAACCTTCCTTTTTTTTCGGTATGTCCTGCAAAGTATTCCGAAACTCGCTCTTATTTACCGTTTCGAACTATTTTTTGATTGTTCCGTATCTGTCTGATTACCGGAGTTTTAGGATATAATTCAGCCACTCCATCCATAAATTCAGTCGTGCCATATAACGCATCTACTTTCACCGACTTTACGTTGAAGGCACTAAATTTAGATTAGACTTGTTACCCTTTAAAAATACTCGTCTGAAAAAGATATTTTCATACAAGCATTTTTAAAGGGTAACAAGTCTATTTAAACTCTACCACTAATTGTAACGCAATCGCATTCTTAGTCGGGTACAAAGGATTTCGTACTGGTTCTGCTGGACGGTCTTTTTCTTTAATCCCTTCTTCTTCAAAATAGCATCTTGTTGCTGCTATGATTTTAAATTAGGATTCATTTTATAAAACTCGAAACCGACTGGAATAGTTATCTTTTTGGTCACTAATAACACAAAAACTAGGCTCTGTCCCATAAAACCACCACCACTTTTCTTCTCCTTTTGCTTCCCTAAATGGTAGATTTCCTTTGCATTTTTTGACCGTTCCCGTTCTGTATCATCTATTTCTATACTCCCTTCGGTCAGCTTATATTTAGCCAAAATTACTTTTGTGCTATGCTGAAATAATTTCTCTCATTTTATCTTACTTTGCCGAAATATCCAACTTAAACTCTTGCCTAACCAACTACCAAAACCAGCCCTCTAAAACTTTCCCCCAATAAACACTATTCGTCATTATTATGCCCGCTAGGCAAAAGTCTAACCAACACTGCTGGATTTCTATCAAACGATAAGAAGCATCATATTCAGCTAAGGATTTGGACAACATTTCTATGTAGTCAGTAATAAAAGCTAATAATTTTCCTCGTAACATACCAGACTCCTTTTGCAAAGATAAATCCTTTTGCAAAATTTTTATAAACAAAAATCTGTAAAATTTAGTAAAAGGCATGATATATTTTGAAATTTACAAATAATACAAAAAAAAATATCGTTAAAAAATAAAAAAAAATAACTTTAGACTCTTAATTTGTCTATCTTAGGGTTCTAAATGTGACATTTTAGATATTTTTTATCCAAATATTGAATACTTCTAACAGAAAAGCCCCCCCATCTCAATGGTTGAGAGCGCTTCTAATTTTTAAATATCTTTCTATTTGGTTCTTAAGTCAATGATTCCAATAGCGAAATGCTGAACTGAGAACTCAGAATTCAAATATTA
>JBLHWU010000379.1:0-3547 GCA_047629355.1 Saprospiraceae bacterium
TAATTTTTTCTTCTAAAGAATTCAAAAAATCGTTGCATAGCCTTCGTTACGGAACTATTTTTTGTGTTTTTTAGAAGGGAAAAGGACAAGCATAATGGCCCAAGTTATTGAATCGTTTTTACTAAGCTGTAAATCTGTATTTTTAATGCATGGAATAATAGAGGTTTAAATATTCCAAGCTAGATTCTTTCTGTTAAAGAATAAGAACCGATGGTTGACTGAGTTGAAAAACTTCTTTTGCTTATTTGGTTTGAAGCGGGTGGTTCTAAAATTCTGGACGTTTAAAATTCCAAATATTCAACCTCCCATTTGCTAAATCCAACTCACCTTTCTATTTTTGCCAAAATGAGCGCAAACGATACCATATTAATAGAGATGCAATATTTGCCACCGATTCAATATTTTGCCAAGCTGTATCAGTTTGATAAAATGCAGTTGGAAGCAAAGGAAAATTATTTTAAAGGTACGTACCGCAACCGCTGTCACATCGCAGGGGCAAATGGTTTGCAGCGGCTATCTATTCCATTGCGAAAAGGGAAAAATCGGCAGCAATCTATTCGGGAAGTAGAAATTTCAAATGATGAAAAATGGCAGTCAGAGCATTGGCATAGCATCAAATCAGCTTACGGGAATTCTCCATTTTTTGAATATTATGTGGATGAATTGCAGCCGTTTTATAAAAAGGAATATGAGCTGCTTTGGGATTGGAATCGAGATTTGGTGAATAAAATGATGGAATTGGTAGGGATTGACTGTTTAATTGAAGAAACTGTTGAATTTTTGAAACCAACTGAACAAGGTACAGAATTGCCCGTTTTTGATTTTAGAAATAGTATCCAACCGAAAGTTTCTCGTCAAAAGGAAGACGCTAATTTCAAAGAGGTAGCTTACGGACAAGTTTTTATTGAAAAACATGGCTTTTTACCGAATTTGAGTATCTTGGATTTGCTTTTTTGTCAAGGACCAAACGCAATTGAAATACTGCGCCAATCCGTCAACCAGGGACTATCTGTCGTCCACCGTAACTAAACATATGATGAATAAAATATTAAACCACGATTTACAGACCTACCGATTGCAAATTGATGAAATCGTCAAGGATTTGCACGAATTAACCATTGAAATTGGACATACAGACTTGAAAGATACGGTGAGTGATTTGCGCAGTCGCATCAAAGAACCGTTTATGTTCGTTATTGTGGGGGAGGTGAAAGCAGGGAAAAGTAGCTTTATCAATGCGCTACTTTCGACGGGAAAGGAAATTTGTAAAGTTGCGCCACAGCCGATGACGGATACGATTCAGCAGTTGATTTATGGGGAGAAAGAAGAGGTGATTACACTGAATCCTTATTTGAAAAAGATAATGCAACCCGTTGAAATATTGAAAGAAATCGCGATTGTGGATACGCCAGGGACGAATGCGATTGTGGAGCATCATCAAGAAATTACGGAGCGATTTATACCTGCATCCGATTTAATTGTCTTTGTATTTGAAGCTAAAAACCCTTATCGGCAATCGGCTTGGGACTTTTTTGATTTTATTCATACGGATTGGCGGAAGAAGATTATCTTTATTCTACAGCAGAAAGACTTGATGAATGAGTCAGATTTGGCGGTGAATATAAATGGGGTAAAGGAATATGCAGCGAAAAAAGGCATCAATGACCCGACTGTTTTTGCGGTGTCAGCGAAGCAAGAAATGGAAGGCTTAGAGCAGGAAAGCGGTTACTTGCCGGTACGTGAATACATTCGGGATAACATTACGGGTGGTAAAGCTCCAGTGTTGAAGTTGCAAAATAACGTAGCAACTTCGCAGAACATTTCTGAACGCATTACGCAGGGGGTTAATTTACGGATACGACAGTACGATGCGGATGTAAATTTTAGAAAAGAAGTTACAGAAACGCTGATTGCTCAAGAAGGCAAGTCAAAGTATCAGGTTGGTGTTTTGGTAGAAAACTTGCTGAATGGATATGACCGCATTACGAAGCAAAAAGAGGAAGAATTGAGCAGCGGATTGTCTGCTTTTTCAATGATAAAACGCTCATTTGCCTCTATTTTTAGTAAAAAAACAAGTACGAAAGATTGGCTTGAAAATTTACCGGGTGAGTTGGAGAAAGATTTGAAATTAGAACTGCAAAATAAATTGCAACTTGGAATCACTGACCTTGCCGATAGTATTCAGCAGATGGCTAAGATGATTGATTTGAAAATTCAAAACAGCAAGACAATTCTGAAAGACGACCACGCGATTTTTGCGAATATCGCGGAGCGGCGTGCAAATGTGATGCGGGATTTGCAGGCAGAATTTTCGGATTTTATGCAGCACACGGATAACTTTCGGGATGCGTCGTTATTTAGCGACAGTCAGCCGATAACGCAAAATGTATTGACGGGAAGTGGCATTGCAGCGGTCGGCGCGATATTGGCGACGGTGACGCAGGGCGCAGTTTTTGACATTACGGGTGGTGTGTTGACCACGATAGGGCTATTGTTTGCGGGTATTGCGTCTACATCTCAAAAGCGAAAAGTGATGACTGGATTTCAGGAAGAAATCGCGAAGGGTAGGGGATTGATGGAAACAGAAGTGTCGCAGAAGTTGAATCGTTATGTGACGACTATTAAAAAGAAGATTGACGATAATTTTGAAAAATTCGATGCGATGTTGGAGCTGGAGGAGAAAAAGATTGGTGGTTTGGAAGAAGAGGTGGCGAGTATTAATGTGCGGTTGGGAGAGTTGGAGGAGAAATTGAATGGATAAGCGTAGATGAAATATGAATTTTGCTACGCAAACTTAAAAAAAGGTGATTGCTCAGGTGTTCTTACCCTTAAACTCTAAAAAGACTTGAGTAGTTACGCTTGTTTTTAGTTCGACGAAATGGAGAATTATATTGCATCTTTATACTAGACCATGCCTTTTGTTCGTCCAGATTTTGCCATTAAATAAAAGGAAGGTCAAATAAGAGCAAAAAAAAAAGCCGCAGTTTACTGCGGCTTTTTTTTTGCTCTTATTTCATGAAAATGATGCGCAATGAGCGCAAAACAAATTTTTATTTTTAAACTTTAAGGAGTTTTATTTGGTAATATGAAAACTAATTTGCTACCTTTGTATCGGAATTAAACTTATATTAATAAATTTTTTTTACTTGTTTTCAGTTTAATTGCCAACAAATTATAATCTCATGAGCATAAATCCTTAAACTTGAAAGCCAACATTTTGTGTTGGCTTTTTTTATTTTTAGTCACTGGGATTGATAAAATAGTTAAGAAAAAAAAGCAAGTCGCTCCTACGAAGAGTGAACGACCTACTATTAACAAATTATAATCCCATGAACATATACAAATTGATTGGAAAAGCCTTTTCATTCATCTCTCGTCTTTCTGCTTTTCGACTTACCCTTTGGTAAGACCTATTTTATTTTTTATTTCAAACTGGAATTAGAAAATAAATAGCAAGTCGTGCTAAAAAAAAAGTCACGACTTACTATCAACAAATTATAATCCCATGAACATATACAAATTGATTGGAAAAGCTTTTTCATTCATC
>JBLHWU010000380.1:0-3495 GCA_047629355.1 Saprospiraceae bacterium
TATTTACTTTTCCGCAGATTGCATCTGCGGTTATTAATATTCAATCTCTTCGACATTAGTGCGTAACATGAGTTAATTAAATAAAAATAATAGGTAAGGCGAATAAGAAGTGGAGATGATACCCAACATCCAACCTCTCCCAAAATACTCCGCCTCAACCCTGCACAATATTTGAAATTCCCAAATTTCAAACATCGCACAGGGCTTGAGCCGAGTTAGTTTTTTAATTTCCCATTAAAACAACCCGACCTTCTCCGTAAAAATCTGCCTTCCAATATCCAATTTAAAATAATAAATCCCCGCAATTTTCTCAAAAGGCAACTCCAAACGCAGCGTTTCCGCAACCCCATGCAAAGGAATGTTTTTATAAAAAACCACCTGTCCAAAACTATTGAACACCTTCAGTTTCGCGACTTGTCCCTCATTTTCTGGCACTTTTAATTGAATAAAATCTTGCGCAGGATTCGGCGACCATTCATACGGTGTGCCCAGCCATTTAAAAATTTCATTCAACACAAAAGGCGGGCGGCGCAATAGAAAAATTCGAGCTTCTTCGATGCCATCTTCCCAGTGACTTTCATTTTCTGGAAAATGCCAGCGGTTGATGTGTTTTTTAATTTCAGGGCGCAATTCATCCGCCAACTCATCGAGCAAAGGAATCGTATTCGAGGGGGACATCGTGCTGTTCATAAAACCGTTGAAACGACTGATAAACTGGTCGCGAAAGTCTTTATTTTCCAGTAATTTTCCGAGCAACAAAAACGCCCATTCCAACTCCTCCCATTTCGTATGATGCGCCCGGTGTGCCTCAAAATACAGTCGCCACCGTGATTGATTGGACTCACGCATGGTGTCGTCGAGGTCGTTAATCACCCACCGCCATTGACCGTTTTTGGTTTTCCAAAATTTGACATTATTGTTTGGCCAATCGTCATTCGCTAAGGCAAATTGGACAATATTATAGTCGATAAATTTTTCTAAATCCACTTGGCTTGCCACAAAATCGAAGTGGTCAGGTTCTGCCAAACTATGATTTTGCAAATAATCAATCAGGTCTAAATAATCCGCATTGTCGCCATGTTTCACCTCACCTTCATTAAATAAGTAGTCGATTTCGTCTTTGTCTACATCTGCTTTTCGCGCCATAAATTGCTCGCCAACGACTTCGCGCAAACTGTGAATCCCCCAATATTCGCCATTCAATAAAACAATGACAAAACGCCGCTGAATGCCGTCGCAAGCCACCTCATTTTCAATCAATTGTTGGCAAAAATCATCGGTAAATCCTCGGTTAGACTTATCGCCCATCGTCGTCCGAACCGCCAATCTTTTGAAACTTGAATCGTAGTCATCGCCAAAAAATGGAAACTCAAAATGTGATGCGCCATACTCACTTCGAGCGTATAATTTCAAAGTTTTTTGCGGTGCTTCACGCGTCGTTGCGCCACCGATGCGGATGCCGATATTTTGCTCCATTTCAAGGTCGCCATCTTTTGAGAAATAAGCAAAATGAGCAGGGCGTTCCCAATCCCGACCACTTTGGGTATAGTTTAAATTATCGCCTTCGACGTAGATGCCTTTTTCGTCAGAAAAAAGATTTTCCGCATTGGTAGAAATGCTAACGACAGGTAAGGAATACGGGAATTTCTCTTCATTTGAAATAAGAAAAGTCCCACTTAAAATTAGCTCACTTGCCACACCATTTTTAAAAGCTCGTACTCGAATGTTGTGGTGCGTTTCGACTGAATGCTTCGGTTTCTCCCACGTTTTTGAGGTCGCAATATTGGCGATAACAGAAGTTGGTTGATTGTCAAAATTCAGATTTAAAAGATTATTAAAAATAGCATCACTTTCCGTAGGGATTGAGCCGTCTGTCGTATAATGTAGTGTCAAATCCGAAGTTTCCGTCATTATTTTTAAATCAATCGGTTGGGTATAAAAGCCAGGTTGATGCGAAAAATTTAGGTCGGTTTCAAAAGTATTTGTGCTTGTGACTTCATTGTTAGAGCTACCCGGTGAGCCATTTAGAAATATAGAAAAAATAGCTCCGCCATCCGTATTTCGTCCGTACGATTGGTCGGTTTCTTGTGCATCAAATTCGATGAAATCAACCAATTCGCCATCTGGTTTTGATAAAATCAGCGACTCACCCGTTTTTGATAATTTGAAATTGCTGTGCCAAAATTGACTATCAAAAAAGTCGTCTCCCGAAGCTAAAACGATTAAAAAGCCTTTAGCGGGAATAGCAATTTCTGGAAAAATCCATTTCTCTGGCTCAGCAGCGTCGTCGGACAATTGCCAATCTTTTAAGTTAATCGCGATGTCTGTGGCGTTGTATAATTCTATCCAATCAGGGGTGTTTCCAATGCCGTCGGTGAAGCTATTTTCGTTGGAAGCCATTATTTCGTTTAGGAAAATTTGGGCGGTTAGCGTTGTTTCAAAAATGAAAAGAAAGCTACAACACAAGGTTATTTTAAGTATAAATTTGAGCATAAGAATTTGATTTTAAATATTGAGAAACGGGATGTTTTTTAGACGCTGATTCTGCTGATTTAATTGATTCAAAGTAGGTCTAATGCAGCTGAAAAAAAGAATAAGTCCTATTAAAATTCCACCGCCACTTTCAGCGACCCAAAATGATAATACAACCGTGTCTGAATTCGATTCACGCCATCAAAGGGTTGAAACAAAAATTGAGCGTGTTGATACTTATAATCGAAGCGCAGTTTGAGGTTAAAATTGTCTTGTTGTAATATCGGAATCCCCACGCCCGTTTGAATGAATGCCCCGCCATCAAAGTGGTATTCTGGCTGCTCAATCTCATTGGTACTGAAGCCCGTTGCATAGCCCAATCTGACTCGAAAATCGCTATTTTTTTGCTTTCCAAATGGCTTTGACAACTCCATAAAAAACGGAATAAAATGGACATCATCGTACGATTCAAAACCGACACCGCCCAAGACAGCGAGTTTTTCCCATTGCAAACCATGCGCAACCGAACCGACAACACCTTGATTGGCAACATAAAAATAACTGTCGCCAGAGACACCCGCGGCATAACCTGCGTCGAGGCGGGTGATTCTTTTTTTTGCAGAAAATTCTTGAGAAAAAGCTAAATTTTGAATAAAAAATAAACAAAGAAGTGTGTAGAATATTTGACGCATAAGCGGTGGTTTTTAATTATTTGCAATAGATATTTAACCCTCTTTTGTAGCAAAAGAAAGAAATTGGTTTTTTAAATATTGGCGTTTTATCGGTATGAAAGTAGAACCGTATTTTGGTGTTCTTCCCCCAAAGTCCAAGTGTTTATTTTCTTTGCAATATTTTAAAAACTGAAATTGAGAAAATTCGTTCCTAATACTTACAAACTAAATAAGTAAATGCTCGGACATATTTAATTTAATATCTGAGGAGGGAGAAAATTTTAATTTTCGACCTCCAAAAAAGAAACTCCACGCATTGCCTGCGGCAATGCGCACAGGGAGTTTGAGGGTG
>JBLHWU010000381.1:0-3458 GCA_047629355.1 Saprospiraceae bacterium
TTAGGTTCTTTGTCCCAATCTGCCAACCACCATTGTGAATCTACGACAATGACGACCAATTGGTTATTGATTTCCAATACTTCTGGACCTGGGCAACCGCCTTCAGGAAGGAAATAAGATTCCCAATCATCATCGTCTTCAATCCCTTTGTTCAAATATTTATTGACAAATTTTTCTTCTCTCGCTAAGCCTTTCAAGCCATGTCGCCAATCGTGATTACCAGGCATAAAAATGGGCTTTCCTTTGAAATCGTCCAGAATTTCCAGTTGGGTCATCAACCGGTGTTCCGCTAATTCTCGCTCGTCGGATTCTTTGCCAGGCATACCATCAGGGTAAATATTGTCGCCCAGATAAAGAATCGTACTATTCTCACCTTCTTTTTCCAATTGGGACTTTAAATATTTTAAAACAGTCGTCGTTTCACCCAATTGAGCATTTCCAGCATCACCAACTAAGTACATGCGATGCTTGAGCGCAATATCCGTAGGTGGCTGATTGTCTGCCCAAGATGCTGCTTCTGGCGCAATGTTTATTTTGTAATTCGCACAAGAATTTCCAAGGATTATTAGGAAAAGGAGGAGGGAAAATTTTGGTAAAAATGATTTCATAAGTAAATTGGCTAATTTAAGAAATGGAAAATAATGATTAGACTTGTTACGCTTTAATAAATACTCGTCTGAAAATATCTTTTTCCGCTATTTTCCTTTGAAAAATCATTCAATGATTCTTTAAAGAAAAATAGTAAAAAAGTCTAAATTTCGTACAAGCATTTTATAGGGTAACAAGTCTATTTAAGATTTTATTAAAAATCAACAATTTCTAATTATTCTTGGTATGATAAGTAGTGCAATAAATCAGAAATAACTATCTATCTAAAATAGAGGGAATTTGAGGGATAAATATGGTGTTATAAAACCGTTTTTACCCATGAAGAACGACAGCCGCCTCGACGAAGGCGAGGCGCACAGTGTTTTTGAAGCAAGAAAATCTTAGAATTTTCTTGCTTCTCGCTTCTCAGATATCAAATTATGTAGATAGTTATTTAATGACTACGAGTTACTTAAAACAAGGATTAAAGGTAAAAATATATTCTAAAAAATTATAAATGATAGGAGTTTTGTTTAGTTTTGAGACTAAAAAAAACTGTTTTTAAATTTAAAATTATTTAGAACATGCTTAAATATATTTTATTGTTGTCAACAATTCTTGCCTTCATTAGTTGCGAACCGCGAGAATCTAATAAGTCGGCGAAAGTCGAAATTTATGAAGCGGATAGTGCTAAAATTCAAGCAAGTATGGTAAAATCATACGTAGAACCTTTAAATCCAATGATGCCTTACGATTTGTCTAAGCCATCTGTGACTTTTGAATTGGATAAAGAATTACAGGAAATTTCGGGCTTGAGTATCGCGCCTAATCCTAATCAATTGGTAGCAGTCAATGATGAAAAAGGGCACTTGTATTTTTTAAATAAAATGACGGGAGAAATCGAAAAAGAGGTTGATTTTGGTAAAAAAGGAGACTATGAAGGTGTGGAAACCGTAGGAAATGAGATTTTTATGGTGGAAAGTGATGGGACGTTACAGCGCATTCAACGAATTGGAGGAGAAGACGAAGACACTGATAAATTTGAAAACAAACTGGGTAAGAAATATGATGTGGAAGGATTGACTTACGATGCGGCTGCGAATGAATTGTTAGTTGCCTGCAAAGGAAAAGCAGGAACGGGCGACCAGTACGACAATATGCGTGCGATTTATTCCTTTGATTTGAAAACAAAAGGTTATTCTAAACGACCTGCCTATTTGATTAGTCGCGATGAAATTGAGGACTATTTTGATACCAACTTAAAAGAAGAAGGATGGTCTGCGACCATGCGTGCCTTAATTGATCCTGATGCACCTTTGGATGCTTTTGGGCCATCAGGAATTGCGATTCATCCAAAAACAGGCAACTTTTTCATCTTGTCCTCTGTCGGGAAATTGGTGGTTGTTTTGAACCCAAATGGAAAAATTGAACATGTTGAAGGGTTGGATAAGAAAATTCATCGGCAGCCTGAGGGCATTTGTTTTGATGCGGATGGGACACTATATATTAGTAATGAAGGAAAGGGTAAGCGAGCGAAGATTTATAAATTTAAATCAAAAGGGTAAGTAACGGAAAAAAATAACTTCCCCAACTCTCCTGTATTTCTTTTGCCCTTATTTTTTACTTTTGAAACAGTCATTATGTATAGATAACTCCTATTTCAAAAGCAAAAACTAAGACCAAAATAAACGAGGATAGTTGGGGAACTTATTCTTTCACCGTTACTAAGGAACGCGAATTAAATAAAGTTACTTTTTTGAGCGCGCGTCTTTGTTCCTAGTTTTTGCTTTGAAAATGCAACTTATGTTGATATAATGAGCATTTTTAAAGTGAAAAATGAGGGCAAAATATCCGCTCAAGAGTCTGAGTTTATTTAATTCGCATTCCTAAGTAGCCATTCAGTAACTACTCAGGTGGTTTTTAGTCTATTTTTAGTTAAAAATAGTTAAAATAATGTCTTTTAAGTTACAGAAATGTTAAAAAAATGATTTTTTGTCAAAAAATTGAGAAAATCAGACAAATATAATTTTTAAACAAAAATATAAATAACTGATAATCAATAAATTAAAGTACCTGAGTAGTTACGCCATTCAAGTTAATAGTGTCGGATAGCATTTGTATGAGTTTTGAATTTGTACAAGGCAAAAAACGCAGACATAGCCTTTGCTATGGCGAGTATTTTTAACGAAGTACAAATTTAAAACTCGCCAAATCATCCGACAGTATTAACTTGAATAACTAAGTAGGTGTCATTAAATAATCGACACTTTTGTATTTTTGCGGTATGAGGAAAATTCATGAATTGACAGAAGAAGAAAAGAGGACTTTAGAGCAAGGCTATTTGAACAGCCCAAAAGCTCATTTTAGAAATCGTTGTCATAGTATTTTACTAAGCACCGAAGGATATAAGATATCTGAGATTGCCAATTTATACAAACTGCGTACTCGAACGATTTATACCTGGTTAAATCGTTGGGAATCGAATGGTATTTCAGGGTTGATTTTACTTAAAGGGCGAGGTGTAAAAGCAAGATTAGACCAACTTTCATCTGAAGAATTCGACCAAGTAAAAGAAGCTTTAAAATTAGACCCTCAAAATCTTAAAAGAGTCTGTCACAATTTAAGTGATGCTCTTGGTTTTACAATAAGCAAATACATGCTAAAAAGAGTACTAAAAAAAACTCAAATACACTTGGCGATGCTTTAGAAAGTGTCTAAAATGTCTTCAATGTCTTCAATTTCCAGAGGAATATGAAACAAAGCTACAACAACTAAAAGAATTGTTACTTCTTGAAAATCAAGTATTTATAAAAGTTTATTTCGCAGATGAAAGTGGGTTTAGTTTGACACCTGATATTCCATATGGTTGG
>JBLHWU010000382.1:0-3387 GCA_047629355.1 Saprospiraceae bacterium
AACCTCCCGTTATTGGGGGGTCAGTAAAAATCGTAGCGGGGGGGTCAGTAGCGGTGGAATATGCAATAATGGAGGAGATTTGGCAGGATGTAGGGTTGATTTAAACAGATTTATTTTCACGAAAAATTTAGTACTTATGGAAAAAGAAAAGATGATTTCAATGCTGATTGCATTGCACCGAAAATATTCAAAGGAGCAAAAATCTAATAGAGATTCTCAAATGTGTACATTTTGGTCAATTGATAATCCACCAGATGTTTTAGAAGGAACTCCAGCGTTGATAGCGATTGAAGAAAAACTGGATATTACTTTTGAGGAGGAAGAAGCCGTGGATTTTTATGATAAGACAATAGAAGAAGCGGCTAAATATATTGCGAATTTGATTAAGCATTAGTTGCAAGACCGTCGATGTCACATACGTCGCTCAAGCAGAACACTACGGCTGCAGCAGTGCTTCCAACTACAAAAATGGCACAAGCATCCTCAAAATTACCACCATGGATGAAACTTGGAACGACGCCGGATTGCTATAAACCTAAAATCACTGCCGCCTCACGGATTCTAAAAGTATCACAACAACTTGACTATTGCTATCAATCGAAATCAAATCAATGGCATGACCGACTTTGAAATACAGACATTCGACTGCTAAGGGAGCATGGGTAAGCACTTTATTTTCAAACCTTTCTTCTGGAATGATAAGATAATGCGGTAGACCAGAATGCAGTTGTAAACCATCAAAACAGATTTCTACCAAGCCAATTTCATCAAAGAAAGTAGCTGTTAGATTAGGCGCATTGAGCGCGAAAAAATTAGTGATTCTTGAAGATTCAGAAGAAGGTTGAATCGTTTGGGCAACTAAGCTACTGGATAGCAGTAGCAGGTACAAAGCAATTTGGGTGCTTATTTTCATTGGGTTAAAATTTAGCCAGTTATCTAGTCTCTGTTTTTGTTTTCAAAACAAAGCTAATACTTAACTACCAAAATACCAAATTATATAAAGAATTAGATCAATGTTTAAAATTGATATTTTATTGAAATAAATGTATTTGTCACTTTCAGGAACGCGAATTAATAAGCTACCTTTATGCTAAGGGACTTGGAAAGTAATAACTACGCACTCTGATTCGTCCTTTTTCCTTTTAAAAATGCTAAAAAAAAGTCTTAAATAACCAGTTTTGCATAAATATAAGTATAGATTTTTGGGAGAGCGATTTTGTTCTCAATTTTACTTTGAAACTGCTATTTATGTTGATATAATGAGCATTTTCAAAGTGAAACTGAGGGCAAAAGAGATAGCCAAAAATGTGAATTTATTCTTTCGTCATTCCTTGCTGCAATTTCACAGATGATATTTTTTGTTTAAGGAATTTGAAAAATTCTTTAATAATCCTTTGAGTGTGTTCCTCTGTTTTCAAACAGCGAAAAAATTAAAAACTACCAACAATTTTGCACAATTATCCTTTTTTTTCATCAAATTGCATTTTTACCAAAAAATTTATTTGTTTGTAAAATGAAAAATTATTTCATTTTGTAAGCGAAATTTTCCAATTCGAATTAAGAATCAACTCAAAACAGTATGCTTACAAAATTTATAATACTTGCCATTTACGTCTCCATCCTATTTCTCATCGGCATTCTCGCATCAAGGCGAATCAAAGGTATGAGTGACTATTATGTCGGCGGGAAAAACATGGGCTTTTGGGCTGTGGCATTTTCCGCGCGCGCAACAGGAGAGTCCGGCTGGTTGCTCATTGGATTGACAGGAATGGGCGCGATGGCAGGTTTCTCTGCCTATTGGGTCGTCTTAGGAGAACTAATGGGGGTATTTATCTCTTGGTTCTTTATGGCCAAACTGTTCAAACGAAAATCTGATGCCTATGGCTCCATCACGATACCGGATTATCTGGAGAGTCATTTCAAGTCAAAGACGCATACGTTACGGATCCTTTCCGCATCCGTTTTATCCATTTTTGTCGTCATTTATGTCAGTTCACAAATTGATGCCACCGGTATCGCTTTTGAGTCTATGCTGGATGTTAATTATTATGCTGGCGCCTTAATTGGGTTCTTTATTGTACTGGCTTATATCTTCATTGGAGGGTTTGTCGCAGCGGTCTGGTCTGATTTATTCCAAGGGGCACTCATGTTTTTTGGTTTGGTTTTGTTGCCTATCGTTGTTTGGTTTTCGATGGACCACGGACAAGGAATCACAGAAGGATTGAATGCCATTGACCCTGCTTTGACCGATATTTGGGGAGGAAATGAAGACAGTTGGATGAACCTATTTACGATTCTGGGCTTCTCGATGATTGGCTTAGGATTCCTTGGTTCGCCTCAGGTATATGTCCGATTTATGTCCATTAAAAATGAAAGGGAAATTGATAAAGGCAAATGGGTAGCGCTCGCATTTACCTTGCTGACGGATGCTGCTGCGGTGACGATTGGTATTCTTGCTAGAGTACTTTTCACAGAAAATGGGCAAGACCCCGAAGCCGTTTTTGGTGTTGGTGCAACGGACGTTTTGAGTATGATGACCGAAAATTTCTTGCCTAATATTTTGGTCGCCATTTATATCGCCATCGTCCTTTCTGCGATAATGTCCACGATTGATTCTTTATTGATTATTGCGTCAAGTGCCATTACCAGAGATTTTTACCAGAAGATATTTCATCCAGAAATAAAAGATAATGAATTGACTAAATTGTCGAGAATTGTCACCGTAATTATGGCAGTTGTTGCTTTAGGTATTGCCATGACGATTGCTATAGTTTCTCCGGAAAGGCAGGTTTTCTGGGTGATTATTTTTGGTTGGTCAGGTATCGCAGCGACCTTTTGTCCGGTTATTATATTGAGTCTTTTTTGGAAGGGATTTTCTGAAAAAGGGGCGATAGCTTCGATGGTTGCTGGTTTTGTAAGTGTTATTGTTATCAAGTTCGTCTTTCAAAATATGGAAGGAATTGGTGAATATTTTGTGGCATTGGATGTGCTTGCTCCGTCCTTTTTGGTAGCCATGATTTTTGGCTGGATATTTTCGAAAATTTATCCTGTTAAAGAGGTATCGGATGTTGATTGATATTTTAGGGAAATAAATGTGTTTAATTACTTGGATAAAGTTGCTTGGATTACAGAATAGGGAGTTTTAGTGCACAATATATTGATAATCAGTCAGTTGTATGCTAGAGTCCACCATTCTATAACACCGAATAAATATGTCTGGATACTTAAGTAACGGTGAAAGAATAAGTTACTCAACTGGACAGAGGATAATTTTTCTTAGTTTTTGCTTGAAAGAAGGATAATTGTTGATACTTTGACTGATTTCAAGTGAAAAATGAGGGGAATTTGCCCTGTCCAGTTGGGGAAGTTATTTTTTTCCGTTACTAA
>JBLHWU010000383.1:0-3322 GCA_047629355.1 Saprospiraceae bacterium
CCCATTACACCAAGTCCAATAAGTCCTAAATCGCCTGTTAACTGTTCCTTTCTCATGCTTAATTGATTGGTAATTGCTGTTGTAATTGCGGATAAATTCTGGTCAATATTGACAACTATGGCATTTTGAGGAGGTTCTAAATTGTCAAATTGGTTTTGCAATAAAGCAACAGGCATAAAGTGATTTTTCCGGGTTGCCATTCGATTTTTTATTAAATCAAAGCTACCTTCCAAAAAGATAATTTGTAGCGTATATTGAAATTTTACGCGTAAAAAATCACGGTATTTTTTTTTTAAAGCAGAGCAAGTGACAATAAAACCTGAAGATTCGCAAGCATTCATCTTGTCTGCTAAATTGCTTAGCCAAGGTTCTCGGTCTTCATCATTCAGTGGCTGTCCTGATTGCATCTTCGCAATATTTTCCCGTGGATGTGCATCGTCTGCTTCAATAAACGGCAGGCTTAGTGCATCGCTAATTGATTTTCCTACTGTCGTTTTTCCAGAACCCGAAACGCCCATCACGAGTAAGTATTTTTGCATGATTTTTATTTGAGGAGACAAGAAAAGAAGAAATTAGGAAAGAAACAAATATAGGAAATTTCCTATCCTGCGTACTCTTAAGTAACACGTACTAATTATATGAAACGCGAAATAAATAATCTTACATTTTTAAGCGGATATTTAGTCCCTATTTTTCACGTTAAAAATGCTCATTATATCAACATAAATTGCACTTTTAAAGCAAAAACTAGGAACGAAAACGCGCGCTCAAAAAAGTGACTTTATTTAATTCATGTTCCTTACACGCTATTAAAGCGTAACAGGTCTAATGATGATTTGAAGCTGTTGGTGGAAAATTTGAAGAAAGTGAAGGCGCAAATAGATTAGTAAAAAAGAGGGCAAAAAATGGTGATTTTCAAAAATTACCATGTTTTTAACTCCATAAGCCGATATCGTAAATTCATGACCAAACCCCTCACTCCTTGTAGGTCCAAAAATCTTCTATTCCCTTTCTAAAAACGCCCGAAAGCGTCGTTAAAAACACTTGATTGTCAAACTTAGACAGCGAGGTAATTAGAATGTCTTCCAAATGCTCATTCTCAATTTCTTGAAATAGAAAATTACCTTCGGAATCTATAAAATGGTAAATCTTGTCTTCAAAAGTAGCGATGATTTCACCATCTAAATCGTGCAGTTTGAGTTCAAATAAACTGTCGTCAAAAGAAGCAATTTCAGCCCAACTAATCCCGTCATCTTCAGAGGCGTACGCTTTTTTGAAACCAATCCCAATGAGTTTTTCACCAAAACCATAAATTTTTGTTAGACCAGGTCCATCCAGTTTCTCAATTTCACCTGCTGAGTTAATTCGAACCGCGATATCATCTCCACAAACGTAGAAATCACTATTAACCGTAGTTATTCCAGTAATATTTTGGATGCCGAAATCTTCGTGAATAAAGTGTTGATTAACTGTATCTAACGGTCCCGCGCCAGATGATAACTCAATTTTTGCTAAATAAAAACTGGTATTCACCTGTTGAGAATTGGGTGCTGTGCGTCGCTTATAAGCCACCAATAGTTGATTTTCATCATTGATTCCACAGCCAGGCGTAGACTTGTAAGATGGAATCTCAAAATAGCGAAAAAGACTATCTAAAGCTAAAAAGTCAATATTTAAATTAGCTTGTGAAAGTGTTGGACTCCGTGAATCGCTGCAAGAAAGGAAATTATCTAGCAACATTGGAAAAAACATTGCTGAAATTGGTGGTTGAAAACTGTAATATGAAATAAAGTAAAGAAAATTATTTTGAGCAACATATGGAATTTCGGCATCACCCGTTGCCTCCAAATGCGTAAAGTACTCGCGCCCAACGGTGTAAAGTTGGTCATCTACCACAAAACTATTCAGTTGAATTCTTCGCTCATTGGCGAAGTTGCTAAGTCTTTTCCAATCTGGATTTTCAACAACAGGATTCATTGGTTCCTCATCAGCGCAATTGATAAAAAAAATAGAAAATAGTAATAGAGCAGATAATTGATAGAGCGTTCGAATTGACATGAGCGTGTTTTTAATTGGTTTGTAACTTATTTTATCTAACACAAAAGTAACGATATATTTTTTAGAAAAAAAAGACGCTGTGCTAACAATTAGGTTTCTGAAGGAATATGGTATTTGTAATGGGTGGGGACAGATATCTGGCATCGGGGTACTAAATCATGGTGATTTTAAAAATCACCATGATTTTTTCACTAATATTTTTAGTTTCACCAAAAAAACATACATTCGTCAAAACATACCAAATGATTGAGAACAAACAACTCGACTTTGTGCCAGATACCATATTTCATATTTCATATTTTCAAGCACGTTAATAAGTTTACTAAACCTTAAAAACCTAGTAAACTTTAACCGCGGGTTTCCCTAAATATCCTCACTACCCGTGTGGGTCAAGAATCTTAGTTTATTAGCTTCACGTTCTTTAATTTTTCTACAATTATTATTTATTTTTTTATCGGGTGTCACATTTTACTTTAAAGTAAGATATAAGTAGGTGTCCCCAAATAATCGACACTTTTAAACCCATACGAGCAAGACAGGGCTATTTTTCAAAAGTGTTGATTATTTAGAATAAATATTTCTTGTAACAACCTTTTAAATTTTAACTAATAGACTTTATGAATGGCGACTCTGGATAATTCGCAAACTATTGATTATCAATTATTTGCAATTCTAAAAAAGCTACTCATTCATAAAGTCTAATGAAAAATAATATCTTTTTATTCAGTGTTGTAATTTTCTGCTGCTTATTGCTTGTAGCTTGTAGCTTGTAATAAAGAAAATATCGATGAAACCGTTTTTAATCCATTGTTAGATTGCCCAGATTTAGAATTGAATATAGGTGATTCTTGTGATGTTAATAATATAATTGGTCTGGTCAATGCAGACTGTGAGTGTGTGAAGGCGGATATGGTATATGACTGCCCTGATTTAGAGTCAAATATAGGTGACCTTTGTGAGTTTAACAATACCTTTGGCTCTGTCAATGCGGATTGTGAGTGTTTGGAATTAAATACAGTATATGATTGTCCTGATTTGGAATTAAAGATCGGCGACCCGTGTGTATTAATAAATACCTTTACTGTGAATGCGGACTGTGACTGTGACTGTGACTAATGGTTCAATTTAGCTTCATTACTGAAAACTCAGCAGATTTTTAATAAAATAAAAAGCACCTAATCTCAGGGAGTTTGAGGGTAAAAAGTCGTTGTAAAACGAATTTTCACCCTCAAGAGACCAAGCGCGCCGCCTGCGGCGGCGCGGG
>JBLHWU010000384.1:0-3310 GCA_047629355.1 Saprospiraceae bacterium
TAGAGATTGTTTGTAGAAATACCAAAACTATAATCACCTGGATCTAATTCGGTTTCGATTTCATTGGGGATTTCCATACGGTCGGGGCGAAAATCATATCCTGTAAGGTCTGTCGGGTCAAAAAATCGACGGTCGGTAATGTAAGTATATTGAGCCGTTGCTATTTTAGAAATAGCTAAAAGGAGGAATAGTAATGGTATTTTTTTCATGAGAATGGTTTGAAATTTTATAAAATTTTTGGTGTTATTTTGAATTTAAACCATCCTTTTATTGAGACTGATTTTCTTCATAATAAGTTTTATGCAAAATTGGTAAAAATTTAAATGGAAAAGCTGAATATCCGTTTTCAGACCCCAATAAAATAACCAAGTCCGTTTTTTCTATATCCGCTTGAACATTGGCATATTTAATTTGTGAAACGATTTCTTTCCGTATCGGATAAATCGCATTGCTATAAAACCAAAATTCACTATTGTCAAAGACCTTTTTTGACAATCCATAATTAAACATTCCCCAGTAATAACTATCTGCAACCATTAAGACATTGGGTCTAAAATGAGAATTATCCTTGGAAAAATGAAACTTTGGATACGCCATTTCATAAGTTGGAACTGGAAAAATCAGATTCAAGCCGCGTCCAATATCATAATCTGTATCAAGATTGGTTTCTGACACTTGAATTTCATCAAGAATAGGGTGAGACAAAGGCTTTTGAAAATAACCTTCCAAGTAATTAATTAAGGAATCCATCACTAAATATTCCCCGTATTTACTCCAGTGAATACCCGCTTTGGCATACAGTGGATATTCCGTTTTTTTCCGCATATTCACGAACCATTTATTGAAATCTATATAAGGAATATCAAGTGCTTCGTAGGCTTCACAATAGGCTTGATAATTAGTTCGTTGTGGTTCAATTCCTTGATATTTTTCAGGGAAGTACTCTGGAAAAAAGCTTCCCTTTCCTGCCGCAAAAACAACCAATACATCTGTTCCTAATTCAAGTAAAGTATCTCGGATTTCTTTCAACTGCTTTGTTCGAGCATTGATGAGTGAATCACCGATAAAATCTTTACCTAAATAAGCATTGATATACCCTTTTTCATACAAGTAATCCTCTTGTCCAATCAAAACCGATTTCGCATTTGATTGATGAAAAAGACTATATTCTATCTGATTCCGTACCCGCACCAACTCCCCACGAAAGCCAAAATTATGATTGTAATAATGTGCATAATCCTTTTGAAAGCTACCATCCATCCACGTTGTCCAAGTCGCTGCAGTAGGAGGTTCCACTTTCGCGACCGCACCTCGAAGTGGTGTTTCATTGACGACATTAAAAGTGTGTTGAATCATCGGCACCAGCAGACAAAATAGCACGAAAAGAAACAGGTTTTGCTTCGTTTTATTATGTTTTAATGTAGTCATTTTTAAAATCTAAAATAAATGAACGGGTTAAATCCAGCCGCGGCAATGTATGATAAACATACGATAAACAGCAATAAACTGACGCCGACTAAGTAGCTCGACTGTTTTGTTGAAAGTACCGTCGGCATTTCGTATGTCCGTATTTCCCATCGTTTTCCCCATTTGGTTAAAGTGAAAAAGGAGAAGAAAACAGCAATGCAAAATACCGTCAAAAATTGTTTTTCAAGGATAACTTTATCGTCAAAATTATCAAAAGCAAACATTCGCGACAAGTACGCAATCGCATCGCTAAATTTTTCTAGTCTAAAAAATACCCAACCGATTATTACGATAAAAAAAGTAAAAATCACAGCAGGTATTTTGCCAATTTTATTTAAAGTTTTCAATAAGAATAAGCGGTCTAAAATTAAGAATAATCCATGAAATGCCCCCCAAATCACAAAATTCCACGACGCCCCGTGCCACAGTCCTGATATCAAAAACACAAACCATAAGTTGAAATACAATCGCGCCTTTGAACCTACTCGATTTCCACCCAATGGAATGTACAAATAATCGCGCATCCAATCGCCTAAAGTGATGTGCCACCGTCGCCAAAATTCACTGATGCTTTGCGACGTATAAGGACTTTTGAAATTTTCGGGGAAGGTAAAACCCATCATCCGACCTAGACCAATTGCCATATCAGAGTAGCCCGCGAAGTCAAAATAGATTTGAAAAGTATAAGCTAAAATCCCAATCCAAGCCGTCGGAGTAGAAATGTCGCCCGCCGCTTGATTCATGATTAAATCCGCCTGTTCGCCCATTGCGTTGGCAATTAGCACTTTTTTAGCTAAGCCAATCGAGAAGCGGAAGAAACCTTGTAAGCGGTCATCCACCGTTTCGATACGATTGACGATTTGGTCAGCAATGAGATTGAAACGCACAATCGGTCCCGCAATCATCTGTGGAAAGGATAGAATATAAACTAAGTAATCTCGCAAATTATCCAGCGGGTTACTTACTTTTCGATAGACGTCAATGGAATAAGTTAAGGTTTGAAAAGTATAAAAAGAGATACCGATGGGGAGTAAAACATTTGTCCAAGCGACATTTTCTACACCTGCTGAAGTTAATACGCTGTTGACATTTTCAATGAAAAAATTGGCGTATTTGAAATAGGCTAATAAGCCTAAATTCATTGTCAAGGACAGCAATAGCCACCGTTTTTTTATATTATTTTCACTTGCCTGATGCAATCGTTTTACTAAATAAAAGTCAATAATCGTCGATAACAGCAAAATGAAAATAAACGTTGGTTCGCCCCACGCATAAAACACGATACTCGCCAAGAGAATGACATTGTTTTTATGCGATTTATCGACAAAACAATAGACCAATAGGAATATCGGTAAGAAATAGACTAAAAATAAGCTGCTGCTGAAAATCATATTTTGCTGCGAGTTGATTTTAAGATTACTAAATTTTGAAAGTTTAGTAATCTTGTCGCAAAGAAAAGAGAAAATATGGGAGTTTGAATAATTCTATTGAAAATAAATCGCAAAACATTGCGCGCTATCTGCGGCAGCGCGGGTGTGGTCTTGAGGGTAAAAAATGATTTTTGCAAAATCATTTTTTACCCTCAAACTCCTCTTATTAAAGGGAAACAAGGCAAAATAAAATAATAAATTAGCCATTTATAGTCTGCCCTTTTTCCGTTTAAGAAACTTGAAAAATCATTAAATAAAGGGATTGTTAAAGGATTTTCAAAATTCCTTAAACAAAAAAATGACTATCCTAAAATGACCAATTTATTAATTTTTCGGCACTACGGTGAAAACTGTGGGTAAGTTTTAACAAAGGGAGTTTGAGGGAGAAAAATGGTTTTGCAAAAACCGTTTTT
>JBLHWU010000385.1:0-3233 GCA_047629355.1 Saprospiraceae bacterium
CCTTTTCCCTTCTAAAAAACACAAAAAATAGTTCCGTAACGAAGGCTATGCAACGATTTTTTGAATTCTTTAGAAGAAAAAATTACGGCGCATTATGGTCCAACTTATTAAATCGTTTTTACTAAAGGGGAGTACATCCAAGATTTTACTCGATTTTCAGTTATAAAATTGGATTTTTCGTTGGATTTTGATGCATCTTTATTAGCGAGTAGAAAATAAATAAGCTACCAGAATTGACGTACCGCTGTAACAACAGCTATCTTTTCTAATTCGTACAATTGCGCTAATGCTAAGCGGGCGCTTGGGCTACGCACTAAGATGGTGCG
This sequence comes from Saprospiraceae bacterium, assembly GCA_047629355.1. Lineage (GTDB taxonomy): Bacteria > Bacteroidota > Bacteroidia > Chitinophagales > Saprospiraceae > CAYUNA01. The sequence continues at coordinate 327 of JBLHWU010000385.1, forward strand.
TTTCGCCAGTTGTTTTGTGATAGCATTAACCAAAGAGTCTTTTTTGTTATTCCGACGGTTTCTTGTTATTCCGACCGAAGTGGAGGAATCTGGAGGAAACATCACGCCAGATTCCTCCACTTCGGTCGGAATGACAAAAGATTGTCGGAATGAGATTAAAATCATGGTGATTTTGAAAACCACCATGATTTGACGCTAAAAAAAGATAGTAACCTACCACCGAATCAACGCACTCCCCCAAGTAAATCCACTACCAAACGCCGCCAAACAAACCAAATCACCTTCCTTCACCGCACCCGCTTGCACCGCTTCACTCAAGGCAATTGGAATCGACGCCGCCGTAGTATTCCCGTATTTTTGAACATTATTCCATACTTTTTCGTCAGGTAATTTCATTGTTTTTTGGACAAATTGACTAATCCGCAAGTTCGCTTGGTGCGGCACGAGCATGTCAATATCCGTTGGCTGCAAACCAACTGCGTTCAACGCTTCCATGATGACTTCTGGGAATTTTCGCACGGCTAATTTAAAGACAAATTGTCCTTCCATGTGCGGCGTGTACATCTCGTCATCCAACATTTTTTGCGTAATAAAAATACCGCCGTATTTAAGGTCTTTATCAAAACCATAGTCCGTTTCGTCGTGGTATCCACCGTGTGAACCTGGGCTAATCATCGCCAATTTTTCCGCATACGTTCCATCAGAGTGGAGCTTAGTGGTCAAAATTCCTTTACCTTCTTCTTCCGTTGGCTGCACAACGACTGCACCTGCACCATCTCCAAAAATAACGGTTACGCCACGTCCTTTTGTGCTAAAATCTAAGCCCATCGAGTGCATTTCTGCACCCACGACTAAGATATTTTTGTACATCCCAGTTTTGATAAATTGGTCAGCAATGGATAAGCCATAAATGAAGCCAGAACATTGATTTCGAATGTCCAAAGCCCCAATTTCCGTTTTGGTAATGCCCAGTCCACGTTGCAACAATACACCACAGCCCGGAAAGTAATAATCAGGACTCAAGGTCGCAAAGATGATAAAATCAATATCTTCTGGTTGAAGTCCTGCATTTTCAATCGCTCGTTTGGCAGCTTCTGTGCCCATCGTCGCAGTCGTTTCTTTGTGCTTCACGCCATAGCGTCGTTCTTCGATGCCCGTTCGTTCGCGAATCCACTCATCGGTGGTTTCCATTACTTCGGTAAGGTCATTGTTGGTTACGGCCTTTGCTGGAAGATAATGTCCGATTCCAGCTATCTTTGCATTCATCATATTCAAAATAATAAATTGTATTTTTCAAAAAGAGGGGCAAAATAGGTAGAATTGCCTTTTTTTAGGGATTTTTTTAGAAAAATCTTTTTTTAGATGTTTAATTTAATCAAAATTTAGAAAAAGACGCTTTTGTTAATGATTGAAAATAAGGTGAGTACGACGTTTTTAATAAAAAAATGAGCCCGTTTTTAACGCTGATTAAACTGATTATTATGATTTTCGCTGATTTACAAGTAGGTCTAATGACAAAATTCAAAAGAAACTGCATTAGACCTATTTTTATCCGTTCAATCAGTCGTATCAGCGTCAAAAATTTAGCTGTTTAGAAAATTGGAACTAAAATCCTTATTTTGCGTTGAAACACACACAGAAATTTTACGGTATAAAAATAAGCGTTACTTTCAAAAGTAACGCTTATTTTAGACCATAAGACTGCTGCAACAAAACCATTCGAAAACCTAAAACTTCAACAAAATGACAAGCAAAAATCTAACCATCACTGGCTACTCCACCGCCCTTTTTTCAACCTGGTTTTTTATTGAAGAACTTGGTTTGCTATTCGATGCGGGCGATGGACTAACGGCTGGTTTGTTGCAGAAAAGTCGCAAAATCAAGCATGTCTTTGTCTCTCATGCCGACCGTGACCACTTGATGGGGCTTTTTCAATTCAATCAATTGAATGCGCGACCAAATTTTCCAGTTATTCATTATCCAGCGGATAATGGGTCGTTTCCGCATATTGCTGAATTTGTGAAAAATTTTGACCCGCATGTTAATGGTACCGTTTGGAAGCCGATTCGGGAAAATCAAGAGTACTTTTTTAAGGACAGTCATTATGTGGAGCCTATTAAAAATGGGCACATTGACCAAGCAGATGGCGTGACTAAGAGTTTGAGTTTTAAAGTATTCAAAACCAAGCGGAAATTGAAAGCTGAATTCCTACATTTGGATGGAAAAGACATTGCAAAACTCATTGCGGAACACGGTCAAGATTATGCGACGAAGCGCGTGAATACCAATATTCTCGGCTATTCTGGTGATACACCGATTGAAGATTACGACCGCTGGGATGGTACAGAAATTCTTATCCATGAAGCTACTTTTTTGCGGGATGAAATGATGGAAATTCGTAAGAAAAATAAGCACAGCCAGTTGGAAGAGGTGATTAAAATGGTCGCTGAAATTGAGGTGGAGCAATTGATTTTATCGCATTTTTCTTCTCGATATTCTGGTGAAGAAATTGACGAATATATTGTTCGGCTCTGTCAAAAATATGGGTTGAAAATTCCTGTCTTTCGAGTGTTGCCCGGAGAGATTGGGCGAGATATTTTGAATGGACAACCAATTCATTGTTGATGCTTCCCTGCGCAGTCGGTTTCCCCGACCTCGTAGGTTTTGCTCATTTATATACAGAACTTTTAACAGTATAACCGACGAGGTGGGCGGAACCCACCGCGTCGGGCATTTGCAAATTTCATAGAAAAAGCACATTTCACAATACAGACTACCCATTTCTAACAACAAACTCCTATCTTTCCACGTTTTTAGAGGACTGATAAAATCTGTAATTTTAAAATATGAAGCTAACTATTTCCACTTTTCTACTCCTTAGCGTTTTCGTTTTTTCTTGTACGTATA
>JBLHWU010000386.1:0-3214 GCA_047629355.1 Saprospiraceae bacterium
ACAGTGGATAATTTTTCTCAGTTTTTACTTGAAAGAAGGATAATTGTTGATACTTTGACTGATTTCAAGTGAAAAATGAGGGAAATTTGCCCTGTCTAAATGGTGGAGTTATTTTTTTACCGTTACTTAATACCGTGTAAAGTAAGTTTGTTTAAAATTTAAGAAGCGAGAGAATCGTAAGATTTTCAAACTTTAAAAAATACAGTGCGCATTGCCTGCGGCAATGCGGGTGTGCTTGTTAAGAAGTAAAAACGCTTTTTACAAACCGTTTTTACCCCTTAAAATCCCCTTGTAAAAATGCAATTTATTTTACTTTACTTTACTAAGGCATCTCAATGCTGAAAATTTACAAAAAAAATAGGAAGTAAAAAACTAATTTCTACTTCCTAAATTTTTATCTATACTTCTACGTCACTGTGAGCTGTGAGCCAAACACCGTGGGCCGTTATTTTAATCGCTTAAATTCGCATCGAAGTTCACCAACTCCACGAACCGCTCTACTCTATCAATCACATCTTGTTTGGTTAAACCTTTCATACGCTCTGTTCCGAATTTTTCAACACAGAAAGACGCCATTGCGGAACCGTAAATTACGGCACGTTTCATATTGTCAAAACTAACATCGTCTGTAGAAGCCAAGTAGCCGATAAAGCCACCTGCAAAGGTATCTCCCGCACCTGTTGGGTCAAAAACTTCTGCCAATGGTAAAGCTGGAGCGAAGAAAATCTTATCGCCTTCAAACAACAATGCACCGTGCTCTCCTTTCTTGATAACCAAGTATTTCGGTCCCATTTTGTGGATAGCTTTCGCGCAGTTGACTAAAGAATATTCGCCAGACAATTGCCGTGCTTCTTCGTCGTTGATTACCAAAACGTCAATTTTAGCAATCACTTCTTTCAAACGTTCCATTGCGATGTCCATCCAAAAATTCATTGTGTCCAACACAATTAATTTTGGTTTTTCATTCATTTGCTCAATGACGTTCATTTGCACATCAGGCGTCAAATTTCCAAGCATCACATACTTCGAATCCTTATAACTTTCTGGTAAAACCGGGTCGAAATCTGCCAAAACATTCAATTGCGTATCTAAAGTATCACGCTTGTTCATATTGTCATGGTAGCGACCTGCCCAGAAGAAAGATTTCTCGCCTTCTTTCACTTGCAAACCGTCCAAATTGACACCACGACCTTTCATATAATCCAACATATCTTGTGGAAAATCATCGCCAATCACCGATACCAAATTAACAGAATCTATGAAATAAGAAGCCGATAAAGAAATATAAGTAGCCGCACCACCGACGATTTTTTCCGCATGTCCGCGAGGTGTTTGAATGTCGTCAAATGCGACACTACCAACTGTTAGTAAGCTCATAAGTTGCGTTTTGAGAAGCCAGAGGTCAGAAGTCAGAAGTCGATAAAAGAACAATTATATAGTTCTGATTCCTGACTTCTGACTCCTGATATTCCTAACCGCCGTAAATAAAAAAAAGCCCTGTCACGCATGTAGCGAACAGAGCTTTTGCGCTCCCTCAAGGACTTGAACCTTGGACCCTCTGATTAACAGTCAGATGCTCTAACCAGCTGAGCTAAGGAAGCATTTATCTTTGTTTTTTACCCTTTCTTTCAAGAGCGACGCAAAGGTATATCTTTGTATATTTCTATGCAATCTTTTTAAGCATTTTTTTCAAAAAAAAGTTCATTTACTTTTAAAACACCGCCTAACTAATTGATTTACAAAGATTTATTTCAAAAAATATTTTCAATTAAAATTAATGTTTTTTCATACTTTCCTATACATTTTCAAAATCAAACTAATTTTTATAAAAAAAATATAAAAAACAATTGATGTGTAAGTATCAATTTTAAATTTAACCAAATTAGCTTAAATAAAACTTTAATTTCATATGGAAGCAAGAGAGTCTCCTGCGCCCTGTGCAGAAGACCATAAACCACTATCTCACATACCCCACTGACACATAAAATTTGGGGTCAACCGCCCCCAACATCTTTGCGACCGTTGACGACACCACTATTTTTACATCTGAGCCATGCGCCCGATCTTGGATACGCCCAATGACTTTGACGTACACCGTTAGATTGTACATTTCGTTCCTGACGGCGATATACGAGCCAATTTTTGCTTCCCGATGTAATGCGTATAGTTTATCGGCACTTTTTTCATCCTGATTCCAATAAGCCGCACCATTTTGGCTCCGTTCCTTTTTACGTGTATTTTGACTAACAAATTGCTGGCGATTCAACATACTTTTACGCCACAGCGGACTCATGTGCTTTGACCGCAAAGAATCAGGAATCCCGTGAACACTAATCCAACCGACCGATAAAACTTGCCCAATTTGTAACTGTGCATCCGCAGACAGCTGATTTCGAGCGTACATCGAATCAACGGATGACTTGAAATGTCGCTTGGCAATTCCGTAAAAAGTATCGCCTCTTTTCACTTCGTACATCAACGAAACCCATTCGTCTGCGCTATAATATGGTGACCAGAAACGGAGAATCGCCTTATTGGGCAATGGAATCTTCACTTTTTGTCCAGGCTTATAATTGTCTTTCAAATGCGGATTGTAATAATAAACATCATCCAACCGCAAGCCATAAAAACGAGTAACACCAAAAAGCGTTTGCCCTGTTTCGAGTGTATGATAAAAATATTTTTCACCGTAGCGATCTATTTTTAAATTGATAGTATCTTGTGGAATCAAGAAATGTAAGCTATCTCCTGTTGTGGCAAAAGCCTGATTACATAGCCACAAAAAAAAGGTAATCCAGTATAGTTTTCTCATATCCATTACAATGGTTAAATAACGCTAAAGAATTGAATCGGTGTAGGTGTAGCGGATAGTATTTGTATGCAAATTTAAAGGAAATAGTTGAAACCCAAGGATTTCCCAATAAAAAAAGAGGCAAACAACATTCCTATTGCTTGCCTCTTTTTATTCAAAAACTAAACCTAATTTAGCTTTTCGTGAATTTTCATTGAGCTATCTGAATGACTTCGACCACCGGAACCATTTCTATTAATCCACATACAGAAGATGCCAAAGTAGGTTTGTAAGTTAGTTGAATTTCTAAATCGGCTACTTGATATTCTTCCGCCAACTCATCGGCACGGTGATTTTTAAATTCGCCATCTACCGCAAATTCAAGTACCCAACCGCAGCCATCTAATGCTGGGTTGCCTAAGT
>JBLHWU010000387.1:0-3140 GCA_047629355.1 Saprospiraceae bacterium
TCCTTTTCCCTTCTAAAAAACACAAAAAATAGTTCCGTAACGAAGGCTATGCAACGATTTTTTGAATTCTTTAGAAGAAAAAATTACGGCGCATTATGGTCCAACTTATTAAATCGTTTTTACTAAGAAGGAGAATTAAATAAATCGTTATTCTTGACAGAGAGATTTTTTTTCTCGTTCATTCGTTCGTTCATTCCTTATCAACACACTCAAATAATTACCAAACATATGATTTCCAAAAGCAAAAACAACATGAAGCAATTTGTCTTATTACTATTAACTTTTTTGACCATAGAAATGACACAGGCGCAAGACCAATTTGAGCGGTTGTATCGAGCAACGGGAACTTCCCATAACGCGCTGGATGTCAAGCAGACCTCAGATGGCGGATATTTGATGCTGTCGCTTTCTCAATCAAGTGACTTCGCAAATGTTACCAAATTAGACCCCAAAGGAAATATCTCTTGGAGTAAGGATTATGACTTTGACGAACCTTTAGCAAGAAGTGGAGATATTGAATTACTGGAAAAGGATAGCTTCCTTTTTAGTGTTTTAGAATTGAATACCCAGCTGAATAATGTAGTTACAAAAGCTGCACCTAATGGTGAAGTTGTTTGGTCAAATGCTTTTGGGAGACCTGACTTTGTTGCGAGTAATTTACCCGTTTTTAGGGAAGTTGAGCTGACTGCCAATTTTGATAAAGGTGTTTCCGTTTTTGGACAGCAAGGTGTCTTAAATAATATGGGTATATACGGTGCAAGACTTGATTCATTAGGGAATTTGCTATGGGCAAAAAACTATTTTATTGATGACAATCTACCATTATCAGTGCTAAATGGCGTGCAAGATGCACAAATGACACAGGATAGCGGTTTTATCTTATGCGGAGGTACTTCTGAATTTGTCTCTGCTGCCGATTTAATGTTGACTAAGTTGGATTCGTTGGGAGAAGTGGAATGGAGCAATTCTTATGGAGATAATCTTGTTTTTACCGCAGAATTAGGAAATGCCGTCGTTCAGACGCCTGACAAGGGATATATAGTAGCAGGTTTTACTGTCATATTTCCACTTGTCCCAAATCTTACAGAAAATGGTCTGCTGATGAAAACAGATTCACTTGGAAATGTGGAGTGGTTACAAACCATTAATATTGATTCTTCCGAAACAGTTGATGGTCGATTTACAGACGTCGCGATAGATGCCGATGGAAATATTTTAGTTTCTGGATATGCTCGTTCTGACGTAGAATCGTATCATTTGTTTATGAAATTCGATCTCGCAGGAAATATTTTATCCAATCGAAAGTACAATAAGAATGCTGGTGTCAACGAAAAATCATCTATTGTAGCTACACAAGATGACGGAGCAGTCCTTTTTCAATCTGCTAGAGATGACGGAGCTACTGAACCAATCCCTTACCTAATAAAAACCAACGAACTTGGCGAATCTTCCTGTTCCGACACCTTTATTTATGAATTGACAACATTGGATACTTTAGCAACCAATCCAATTAATCTTTTGGTTGAAAGCTTAGATACGGTATTGTTAAAAGAACCCCTTGTCATGGACTACGACAGTTTCAGCGTCCCCGTTTTAGCCTTGAATGCCCCACCTGCTTTTTGTGAGGGCGACCCAATCAACGTGACCTTCGATGCGACCGTAGATGGCGCGGTCAGCTACGCATGGAGTACCGGGGAAACCATGCCGATGATTACGGTCATGGAAGCAGGACTATTCACGGTGGATGTGCGAATAGAAGAAGATGTTTGTTTTAATCTCTGCGACACCGTGGTCATTGCCGTAATTGGCCCACCGACGGTTGCGATTGGACAAGATTTAAATGGTTTTTGTGTGAACGGCGTTGGGGTTTTGGAAGCGCAAATACAAGGCGCAGCCAATCAAATAGAGTGGAGTACAGGCGACAATGAATCATTTATTTTTATCAATCAGCCAGGCACATACGGGGTGACGGTGACCAATCAATGTGGTTCGGACGAGGCGCAAGTCGTCGTAACCGATTTTCCAGAAGTTTTGCCATCCTTTGTGCTCGAAATCGATGATTCAGGACTTTGTGCAGGAGAGAATGCGACTGTTGTCGCGGATGTTTTCAACGCAACACCGAATTCAGTTATTTGGACAGCGACCGATGGCGGGATGATTGTTGATGGTGAAAATGCCCCCATTTTAACTGCCGGAACTCCTGGCACATATACCATAACGGCAACTAATAATTGCGGAACGAGTACACAAGAAACCGTTTTAGTGGCAGTTCCTCCGACCGTGAACATCAATGTTTTATTGGATGAGTTATGTATGCTTGATTCCGCAGTAATTTCCTCTACTGGAACGGGATTTTCGACCTTCGAATGGTCAACAGGAAATGCTACGGACAATCAAATTACGATTACTGAACAAGGTACTTATTCCATCACCGCGACGACCATCGCTTGCGGTACTGCAACGGCTGAAATTACTTTTGATTGCGAATTCCCATTTGATGAATGCGTGATGATTCCAAATGCGTTCACGCCCAATAATGATAGCAATAACGACGGGTTCAGCCCTGTTATTCCAGAAAATTGCGTGGAAGGAATTACGATACGCCGCTTGGCGGTTTGGTCGCGTTGGGGCAAAAAAGTATTTGATGAAGCCAGCAATAATCCAATTTGGGATGGTAACGACGGGGGGGAACCTGCGGGCGCGGATGTCTATATCTACCTCGTGGATGCAGTGAATGAAGATGGAGAAGAACGAATTTTTAAAGGAGATGTGACGTTGATACGGTAGGTATTTCGCGTTCCTAAGAAGTCTATTGAAAAAAGCTCTTTTACAAATCCAGTGAAATAGCAAGTCGGTTCTTGTCTTAGCAAAGGGCGTTTGAGGGATAAAAATGGTTTTGCAAAAACCGTTTTTGTCCCTCAAAAATTTACCCGCGCCGCCGCAGGTAGCGCGGACCGTGTTTTAAGAAATACTTTGCTTCACTGGATTTGTCAAAGAACCTATTTTTTGTATAGCCTAATTCCTTAGTAAAAACGATTTAATAAGTTGGACCATAATGCGCCGTAATTTTTTCTTCTAAAGAATTCAAAAAATCGTTGCATAGCCTTCGTTACGGAACTATTTTTTGTGTTTTTTAGAAG
>JBLHWU010000388.1:0-3103 GCA_047629355.1 Saprospiraceae bacterium
TTCTTGAAAAACTCGCCAAATTCCACAATTGACATCTTCCCTTTATCACCACCTTCTTCGCCACGTTGCCGCACCGAAACCATACCGTCCGCTTCCTCCTGCTCTCCAACAATCAACATAAATGGTAATTTATTAACCTCCGCATCCCGAATTTTTCGACCGATACTTTCCGCTCGTGAGTCAATAATTCCACGAATATCCATTGTTGCCAATTCGTCTTGAATGCGTTTTGCGTAAGCATTGTATTTATCGCTAATCGGCAAAACAGTATATTGCTCAGGCGTCAACCACAACGGGAAATTACCGCCACAGTGCTCAATCAAAACACCAATAAATCGCTCCATCGAACCAAACGGCGCACGGTGAATCATCACCGGACGATGCGGTTTGTTATCCGAACCAATGTACTCCAATTCAAAACGTTCAGGCAAGTTGTAATCCACCTGAATCGTACCCAATTGCCACCTTCGTCCAAGCGCATCTTTAATCATAAAGTCTAACTTCGGACCATAGAATGCAGCTTCTCCCAATGCAGTCGTCGTCGTCAGACCAACCTCTTTAGTCGCTTCGATAATCGCAGATTCGGCTTTGTCCCAATTTTCAGTAGAACCAATGTACTTTTCTGGCGTATCTGGGTCACGCAGCGAGATTTGCGCCGTATAATCATCAAAACCCAACTTCTCCAAAACGTGCTTGGTTAAATCCAAAACATCCAAAAATTCTTTCTTCACCTGCTCAGGTGTGCAAAAGATATGCGCATCATCTTGCGTAAATCCACGCACCCGAGTCAAACCATGTAACTCGCCACTTTGCTCATACCGATAAACCGTTCCAAACTCCGCAAAACGAACTGGCAATTCCCGATAAGACCGTGGTTTGTGACCATAAATCTCGCAGTGATGCGGGCAATTCATCGGCTTTAATAAGAATACTTCGCCTTCTTTTGGGGTAGTAATTGGTTGAAAACTATCCTCGCCATATTTTTCGTAATGACCAGAAGTCACATACAACTCTTTTTTACCAATGTGTGGCGTAATCACGGGTTGGTAACCTCGTTTGACTTGCTCCTCTTTCAAAAAGTTTTCCAAGCGCGACCGCAAAGCTGCTCCTTTTGGCAACCAAATTGGCAAACCTGCGCCCACTTTTTCAGAAAACATAAAGATTTCCAACTCTGTCCCTAACTTGCGGTGGTCGCGTAATTTAGCTTCCTCCAACATCTTCAAATACAGCGTCAATTCCTTTTGTTTTGGAAAAGAAATCCCTCGCAAACGAGTCATTTGTTGTCGAGTATCATCGCCTTGCCAAAATGCACCACCTACTTTCATAATCTTCACCGCCTTAATCTTACTGGTATCCGGCAAGTGTGGCCCACGGCATAAATCAACAAAATTTCCTTGTTCATACAAAGTCAAGGCTTCGTCGTCACCGCGTTTTTCAATCAACTCCAATTTATATTCATCCCCTTTTTCCGTAAAATACTTTACCGCATCCGCTTTTGAAATATCCTTGCGAACATAAGGATTTTTCAAACGCGCCAACTCAAGCATTTTCTTCTCAATTTTCGGAAAATCATGCTCTGAAACAGCATGCTCCCCCAAGTCAACATCGTAATAAAAACCACCTTCAATTGCGGGTCCAGTTCCTAATTTAATGCCGGGGTACAATGCCTCCAAAGCTTCCGCCATCAAGTGTGCGGTTGAGTGCCAAAACGTCATCTGTCCATCGTCGTCATTCCAAGTCAAAAACTGGACACGAGCATCGATTTCAATCGGACGGGTCGCGTCCCAAACTTCCCCATTCACACGGGCGGATAATACATTTCGAGCCAATCCTTCGCTGATAGATTTTGCGACATCAAGACCACTAATTCCTGCTTCATATTCACGGACATTGCCGTCAGGAAAGGTAATTTTAATCATAATTATAAAATTTTTGGTTCTCCCAAAACAACAGGGAAAACTTGTTCTTTTTTAAACTGTTGTCTATGCTAAAAAAGTTCCAAACTTTAACTTTTAGCAAAAGAAGCCGCAAAATTAGCTTTTTTAATCATATTATTTACCTTGAAAAAGAGTAGATTGCTGTAATTCAAGGCATTCCACTGAAAAAGTTTATTTTTGCCAACTCAAAAGCTAATCACTACTAACGAATCAACCAAAAAATGAATTATACCAAACACACCTTAAAAAAAGTCGAATTGCTTTTTGAAGAAATCGGCTATATCGTGCGCTACGAAAAAGGAAATTTCAACAGCGGCTACTGCGTCGTAGAAGACCGGAAAATTGCCATTATCAGCAAGTTTTTTGAAGTGGATGGACGAATTTCGACCTTATTTGACATCTTAGATAATGTAAAAGTAGAAGAAGCGATTTTGAGTGAAAAAACAGCGAAATTTTATAAAGATGTGGTGAAGCATAAGGCGAAATTAGCAGGCGAAGAGGAGGAAGAAAGTATGGAAGAGGTGAAAGAAGAAACCACTTAGTAACGGTAAAAAAATAACTCCGCCAGCTAACAACGTTTATCTTGTCCTTATTTTCCACTTTTGAAACAGTCATTATGTAGAGATAATTCCTATTTAAAAAGTAAACATCTTTTGTCATTTCGACCGAAGTGGAGAAAAAGAATAAGATAAACGTTGTTAGCTGGCGGACTTATTATTTTACTGTTACTTAAATTTGCAAAACAATACAAAAAATTTAAAATTTTTTGTATTCTTAAAACATGAACGTGAAACCAACTATTTCCATCACCATTTTAGGAACGGGTACGTCTCAAGGCATCCCCGTTATCGGCTGCGACTGCGAGGTCTGTCTTTCGGATAATCCAAAAGACAAACGGCTTCGGGTATCCGTACTGGTACAGGTAGGCGACACGAATATTGTGATTGACTGCGGCCCAGATTTTCGGCAACAGATGTTGCGGGAGAAAATCAAAAATGTCGATGCGATTATTTTTACGCACGAACATACCGACCATGTCGTTGGTGTAGATGATGTGCGCCCAATTAATTTTCGGACGCGACAAAATATGCCCTTGTATGCCGTCGAAAGAGTTCAACAAGATTTGAAAAATCGCTTTGGTTATGCTTTTGTTAAAAACCCTTATC
>JBLHWU010000389.1:0-3103 GCA_047629355.1 Saprospiraceae bacterium
AAGAAAGCATTGCAATTGCGCGAGCAGCTTCCAAGCCTTTTTTACCAGCTTCTATACGTTTGGAGTACAAACTAGGGTCTGCTTCAATCACCATGCGTTGGGCTTCATTGAAAGCAATACCCCAGGGTGAGTGCTTCGCATTGGTTGCCAAAACACAAATGTTTTCAAAAAAATCAGGCTGTACAATCGCCCATTCCAAGGCTTGCTGACCGCCTAAAGAGCCACCAATCAATAATTTAATTTTTTGAATATCAAGGTGTTGTGATAATATTTGATGCGCTGCAACCATATCTCGAATCGTCACCAATGGAAAATCCGCATGATACCGTTTTCGTGTTTTTGGATGTATAGATTTCGGACCAATTGAGCCATAGCAGGATCCAATGACATTGGCACAAACGATAAAATGATGTGCAGGGTCAAAACTTTTACCTTCTCCTACCAGACCATCCCACCAATCGGCAGCATCGGAATTTCCAGTCAAGGCATGACAAATCCAGATGACGTTGTCCCGGTTTTCATTGAGTTGACCATAGGTGAAATAAGCGATTTCTAGTGCGGGAAGAATAGTACCAGATTCCAGCGCGAAGGGCTGGGTAGAGTTGAATTTTTTCACAATAAATTGATTTTATAAGTCCAAAAGTTTGGTAGGTATTAGCACCTTCTCCGAACAATTTCGGTCGGTTGCCAGAGTTTCGACGAGCCTAATCTCTCCACTCTTCTTTATAAAAATTGGTTCTTCTAAGTTGATTAATTATAAAGTATTAGCTGATTGAGAACGCATTCACAAGTATTTAGTTTAAAATAGAAAACGCTGCAAATGCGTGGCGCAAATGTATTATTAATGAAGATGAATTGAAAGGTTTGACTTGAAATTTTAACGAAAAGATAAGGGAAATGGGCGGGGTACTTGGTCAATTTCAGTTTTTCTTCAGAAATTCTTGAATAGCCAACGTTATTGAAGATGTTTTTAAAGGAAAAATAGCGAAAAAAGGTGTTTGTGAAATTACCTGATTAATTACTACGCGTTCCTTATCTAGGTAACAAGCCTATTGTTCCTACTAAGGAAAAACTCGACGATTGTCTTTGACAACACGGAGATTTCGATTGCTAAATCCTTTTATTATTCCTCGGTAAAAGGCGACAAATAAATCCAATTTATTCCTAAAAATGTAAGAAATTGTATGTGTAGGAATTGTGATAAAAAGTAAAAACAAGAAAAATAATACTAAACTTATTCCTTGCTTGTTCCTTTTTATGTACCAAATTCTGTTTCGATTTTTGTAAAACACCTTTATTGGACTTTCTTTTCCAATGGCTAAGCTCTCTTTATGATAAATAACTGCCTTAGGTTCAAAAAATATAGTAAAACCTGCTTTTCGAATTTGCTGACACCAATCTAACTCTTCATAATATAAAAAATAATCTTTTGACATCATTCCGGCGGCTTGCATGACACTCTTTCTAACCATTATCGCAGCACCATGTCCATAGGCTACAGCTTTAGCTAAGTCATGTTGCTCTTTATCTTTTTCGCCTTTTCCAATCAATTTATTCCGGACTGTAAATTTGTTGATTGGGGTGAAATCAGCATATTGAATGGTATCTGGCTGGTTAAAATACTTAATTTTAGGACTTGCCATACCGACATCTGGTCGCTTAAATGCTTGCAATAAATGCTCAACTAACCCATTTGTAAAAACAGTATCATTATTGACAAAGAATAAGAACTCGCCACATGCTTGTCCAATTCCTAAATTATTGCCACCAGCAAAACCAATATTTTCAATACTTCTAATCACAACCACTCCAGGATATGATCGCCCAAATACTCGGTCATTGTCTTTCAACGAACCATTGTCAACGACTATGACTTCAAGGTTTTTATAGCTATTTTTTTTAATAGATTGCAATAAGTTACAAGTCGTCTTTGTTTTTCGATAATTGACGGTGAGGATAGAGATGAAAGGTTTGTTTTCAAGGTTCATTTTGGTTGTTTTTTAAATAGTGCCTGACCGAAAACTCCTTCGTCCAAAATATTTTCCGAAAAAAAATACAGCCGCGCAGCCTTAAATTTTTCTCAAGAATCAATTTCGAGTGAAACCTTCGATTAAATTATTAATAAATTATTAATTAAATTATTTAACAACATGTTTTCTTTAAACAAGGCAAACTTATCCACTGCATTAGCGGCAGCGGCAGTTTTTTTGTTTTCGACCTACGCAGCTTGCCTGTAGCATTTAACCGTCGATAGTACTTCTCGCTCTATAACAAGCCGACCCAATCGTTTGAGATTATGTGCCAAAATACTCCACCCAACGTATTTTTTAAATCCATCAATTCCTTTATCTGGCACTTTGTCCGCTCCGCTTTGTTCCAGTTCATTAATATTCGATTCCACAGCACTATGACTTCGGCGAGATTTCACAAACTCTGTCGTCGTCTCTGCTTCTTCTCGCTTTGCTGTTTTCTTCCCAGGGCTTTGGCATCACCACCAGTCTAAACTTTTTTTGCAGTGATTTTTCTCCCAACAACGAATAATAACCACGGTCAAAACTAATACGGTCTAACTCGTAGTCCTCTCCATAATTTTGTTCTAAACGGTTCCCTAATCCTATTGTCAATTGCTTGTCTGACAACTTTTCCACCACCTCCCAATCTACTATTAAGCCCCATTGGTCAGTCGTTATCGATACATTGTGCCCCAACTCTACTTTATTTCCTGCCTTCCCTTTTTGCAACCACTCGGTATGCGGTTCAAAAATCGAAAATACTTTTTCTGAGTGTGGTATCTTTTCTCCCAATATCACTCGACGGTGTAACAAATTTGACAGCTTTAGTCCCCAATCTTAGAAGTACTCCACTAAATCAAGCAATACTTTTTCTTTTAAGTCCACTTTTTCTCGCAACTCATACCAAGATTTCCCACAAACTCATCCCTGGGCGACCCGTTTGATTCGAAGAACTATAAATCTTATTTTCCAACAGTTCAAAACGGAATTATTTACAGCTGTCGTTACAAAAATATATTGCAGCCCAGCTAATAATTTTGGTAATTGATCCCGACTGCGCATACTCAAATCCACGTCCTGAATCAATTCTA
>JBLHWU010000390.1:0-3063 GCA_047629355.1 Saprospiraceae bacterium
CGGAACGCTTATTTGAGTTTGCACAGAAGGCGCATCAACGAGGCATAAAAGTCGTCGTTGCCGGTGCGGGCGGAGCAGCACATTTGCCAGGAATGGTTGCGTCTTTGTCGCCATTGCCAGTGATTGGCGTACCGATAAAATCATCAAATTCGATTGATGGATGGGACTCTGTTTTGTCGATTTTGCAAATGCCAAGTGGTGTGCCTGTGGCAACGGTTGCCTTGAATGGTGCGAAAAATGCGGGAATTTTAGCAGCGCAAATTATGGGAACGAGTGATGCGGAATTGCAGCAGCGGATTGTAGATTATAAGGAGCGATTGAAGGCAGAAGTGCAGGTAAAAATTGAGAAATTGGATAAGGTGGGGTATGCAGATTATAAGAAATAAATAGAGGAATTAGGGGTGTTATTTCACGTTCTTAATTCTACGTTAAGACTTTTAAATCTGGTGCAAAAAAAAGGAAGTTTGAGGGAGAATAAAACAAGAGTCTTAATGTAGAACTAAGGAAGGCGAATTAAATATTTTATACTGTCTTTTTTCCTTCTAAAAAACACAAAAAACAGTTTCGTAACGAAGGTTATGCAACGATTTTTTGAATTCTTTAGCAGAAAAAATACTATCCTAAAACGTCCAATTTATTAATGTGATTTACCTAATACTTCTCGTAAGCCTGTAAACCGCTTCGCTACCCGATTATTATTCACCGCCATCGCCAAAGCTTTCATTGTTCCAATGACAACTACCATCTTTTTTCCCCGCGTAATCCCCGTATAAATCAAGTTCCGAAACAACATGTTATAATGGCTCTGATGCACCGGCAAAATGATACACGGACACTCACTCCCCTGATATTTATGCACTGAAACTGAGTAAGCGAGCACCAATTGGTCGAGGTCTGGGAAATCATAAATCACGTCGCGCCCATCAAAATTCACAGTCACTTCCTGATCGAAGGTATCAATTTTTCGGATGCGCCCGACATCGCCGTTAAAGACGTCTTTATCGTAATTATTGCGAATTTGCATCACTTTATCTTTCTCGTGAAACGTCCGTCCTGCTTTCACCAAAGGTTGATAACTTGGATTCAATTTCTTTTGTAGGATTTCATTTAAATTGCGATTTCCGATAATTCCACGATTCATTGGCGACAGCACTTGAATGTCATTTATTGCATCAAAGCCGTAAGCTTTCGGCAAGCGTTTTTGTACTAAACCGACGATGGTTTCCGTCATTTTTTCGGTATCTTCTTCATTGACAAAAAAGAAATCGCTGTTTTTCGCATTCGTAACTTCTGGAAAAACACCTGCGTTGATTCGGTGGGCATTGATGATAATTTGGGAATCTTTGGCTTGTCTAAAAATCTCAGTCAGTTGCGTCGTCGGCAGCGTTTTCGATTCAATCATATCTTTCAAAACGTTGCCCGCGCCCACACTCGGCAATTGGTCAGTATCTCCGACAAAAATGATTTTACTTTCGCTCGGAATTGCTTTTAGCAAGCTATACATCAGCACCGTATCTATCATACTTGCTTCGTCTACGATGATGAGTTCACAGTCCAATGGATTGTCACGATTGTGTTTAAAACCATTGATATTGAAATCAAATTTGAGGAGCGAATGAATTGTTTTAGCTTCCATTCCAGTAATTTCTGCCATGCGTTTGGCAGCACGTCCTGTCGGTGCAGCTAACAATATATTTTCAGTCAGCGGTTTCGCTATTTTTAAAATGACTTTCGTGATTGTACTCTTTCCTGTTCCTGGTCCGCCTGTGATGATGTGGACTTTTTCGGCAAGGCTATTTTTAACCGCTAATTTCTGATTTTTAGCGAGTTGGATGTATAATTCTTGCTCGGCAGATTCGATGGATTTGTCTAAATCTATTTCTTGCAAAGGCGATTTTTCTTTTTCCAAACGCTGTAATTCTATTCCAATTCCGCGTTCACAAACATGAAAAACTTTTAGCCAAATACACGCCATTAGTTGATTTTCAATCGTCAAAACGCCCGTGACAATACGTTCTTCTTTTTCAATAATTTCCAAACGGTCGTCAATCAATTTAGCATCAACATCCAGTATTTCATGCGCCTTTTCTAAAAACTTATCAATCGGAAAACAGGTATGTCCATTGCCTGCCAATTCATTCAGTACCCATTCTACCCCAGCGTCAATGCGTATTTCTGAATCTTTGGCAATACCTAGTTTTTGCGCCGCATCGTCCGCCGTTTTAAACCCAATGCCCCAAATGTCTTTCGCTAATTGATATGGATTTTTCTGAATCACCTCAATGCTCGCATCGCCGTATTGTTTAAAAACCTTCTGCGCATACGTCGGACTAATATCATGACTTTGCATAAAAACCATAACTTCGCGGATGGATTTTTGCTCTTGCCAGCAGGTTTTGATGCGTTCCAATCGCTTTGCACCAATGCCATCAATATCCATCAAAACATCGGGTGTATCGTTGATGACATTCAGCGTTTCCACACCGTATTGCTTGACGATTCGTTTGGCAAACTCTTTCCCAACGCCTTTAATCATGCCAGACGCCAAGTACTTTTGAATGCCATAAACGGTGCTTGGTTGCTCGACTTTATAATCTTTGACTTGAAATTGAAAACCGAAATTGGTATCATTTTTCCAGATGCCCCAACAGCGAAGTGTCTCGCCGATTTGCACAGAAGTCATCGTTCCGACGATGGTAGTGACGTCCTTTTTTTTAGGTTCTTGTAGGCGCGCGATTGTCCAGCCGTTTTCGGCATTTTGAAAAGTGATACGCTCGATGTGTCCGTGGATTTCGTCCATGTATGTGTGGTGGTGGAGGTATTTTTTATTTGGACAAAAATAGTATTTTTTTGTAAATTATAGCTAATGCGAATTAAAAGTTAAAAGATAGCCAAGAAAACAGCAGAAGCAGCGATTTTTCCATAGACATGGCTTAAAATGCCTTTTGTTGCTTTGGTTTTAGAGGCATCTTGAATACCTGTTTTTTCAATTAACCAGTTAAAGAACCCTTCAATTGGCTGTCGAAGTCTACTAATAGCAGTGTTTTGTATTTTTTGGTCAGC